>JBPCVS010000161.1:0-4279 GCA_051010295.1 Parvibaculales bacterium
GTGTGTTACGCGCCCGTGCTGGATATGGACGAGGCCGCACAACACCCGCATAATAAAGCGCGGGAAACAATCACCGAAGCTTTTGGCGTGATGCAACCCAATGTTGCCCCGCGCTTTGGCGGCACACCGAGCGAAATTCAAGGGCCGCCGCCCAAAATTGGTGAACATAATGAAACGGCTTTGGCCAAATGGGGGTTTAGCACCGATGAGATTGCCGCGCTCAAAAAAGTTGGGGCTTTTTGAGACATTCTTCTTTCTCCCAAGCGAGCTATGCGCCAATCCGTGCTTCGCACGGATACGCAGCCGCTTGGGACGGGCCGCCAACCGCTAAACGCGGTTGGGCGCGGTCTTTTCCCATGCGCGGCCTGTTTTTGGTTTTACCTTCCTGTTGTTCTTTCTCCCAAGCGAGCTATGCGTCAATTATGTTCGCTTTGCTCACATAATGCGCAGCCGCTTGGGACGGGTCGCCATCTGCTGGCGCAGATGGACGTTTATTCTTTTCCCATTCACCAATTTTTTTGCTTCTAGTTCCGCTTTTTCCCATGCGCGGCCTGTTTTTGGTTTTACCTTCCTGTTGTTCTTTCTCCCAAGCGAGCTATGCGTCAATTATGTTCGCTACGCTCACATAATGCGCAGCCGCTTGGGACGGGTCGCCATCTGCTGGCGCAGATGGACGTTATTCTTTTCCCATGCAAGAGTTGTTTAATAGCTTTATTTTATCCAAAAAAGCTTTATATTGCCCGCGCAATCTTTGTTTAGAATGGATATGAGATGGTAAATTGGTCACCTGAGAGTTGGCGCAAATTTCCTATTCGGCAGGTGCCGCATTATGATGATGCGGCCGCGCTGGCCGATGTGGAAACGCGGCTAATGCAATTTCCGCCGCTTGTTTTTGCGGGCGAAGCGCGCAATCTGAAAACCTATCTGGCTGAAGTGTGCGAAGGCCGCGCCTTTTTGTTACAAGGCGGCGATTGCGCCGAAAGTTTTGCCGAACATCACGCTGATAATATCCGCGACACATTCCGCGTTTTGCTGCAAATGGCGGCGGTGCTGACTTTTGGTGCAAAACTGCCGGTTGTGAAAGTTGGCCGCATGGCTGGCCAATTTGCCAAGCCACGTTCAGCCGACACTGAAACCATTGATGGTGTGGAGCTGCCCAGCTATCGCGGCGATATTATCAATGCCATTGAGTTTGACGCAACCGCTCGCCAGCCCGACCCACAACGCCAAATTGCCGCCTATCGCCAAGCCGCCTCTACGCTCAATTTGTTGCGCGCTTTTGCCAAAGGTGGCTATGCTGATTTGACCGAAGTGCATCGCTGGAATCAGGGCTTTATTGCCGATAGCCCGCAAGGGGCGCGCTATGAAGCCATGGCGCGGCAAATTGACGAGGCCATGAATTTTATGGCGGCTTGTGGCGTTACAACAACCACCACGCCACAAATTGCCACTGTTGATTTTTTCACCAGCCATGAGGCTTTATTGCTCGGCTATGAGCAAGCCCTCACGCGGCTAGACAGCACCAGTGGCGAATATTATGACACTTCCGCGCATATGTTGTGGATTGGCGACCGCACCCGCCAGCCCGATGGCGCGCATGTTGAATTTTTATCAGGGGTGAAAAACCCGATTGGTATAAAATGCGGGCCATCGCTGGCACCTGATGAATTGATTGAATTGCTAGACAAGTTGAACCCACAAAATGAAGCCGGGCGCATCACTTTGATTGCGCGTTTTGGCCATGATAATGTGGAAAATTATTTGCCGCAGCTTATCCGCAAAGTGCAGGGCGAAGGCCGCAAAGTGGTGTGGTCGTGCGACCCCATGCATGGCAACACCATCAAAGCCTCAAATGGCTATAAAACCAGACCCGTTGACCGCATTTTAACAGAGGTGCAACATTTTATGGCCGTGCATCAAGCCGAAGGCAGCTATGCGGGCGGGATTCATTTTGAGATGACTGGCCAAAATGTCACCGAATGTTTGGGCGGCGCACAAGCCATCACCGAAGAAGATTTATCAAGCCGCTATCACACCCATTGCGACCCACGTCTTAATGGTAGCCAAGCCCTTGAATTGGCGTTTTTAATCGCCGAAGGGCTGGGGCTACAACCAACAGCCAAAGCCAGTTAAAGTTTAATCCCCCACCTGCACTGTTTCTTTGCGCGGGGTTTTGAAAGTAACCATCTCTTCTGCCGCCGTGGGATGCACGGCAATGGTTTTGTCAAATTGCGCTTTGGTCGCGCCCATTGTGATGGCGATGCCAAAAGCCTGAATCATCTCGCCACTATCGGCACCCACAATATGCAACCCTAGCACTTTATCGGTGTCACGATTGACAACCAGCTTCATCAGCATTTGTTCATCGCGCCCCGACAAACTATGTTTCATTGGCACAAAAGTGCTGGCATAAATATCAATCGGCGCACCACTGGCGCGGGCGGCTTGTTCGCTCAGCCCAATCGTGCCAATAGGCGGCTGCGAAAATACGGCAGTCGGAATAAGCCTATGGTCAACCGCTTGCGGGTCATCATTAAACACAGTCGCGGCAAAAGCCGCCCCCTCGCGTATCGCCACGGGCGTTAATTGGGCGCGGTCAGTTATATCGCCAATCGCATAGATATTATTGATATTGGTTTTTGAATAAGCATCAACTTTAATCTCGCCCTTGTCCCCACGCACCACGCCCGCATTTTCCAGCCCCAAATTATCAGCATAAGGCACGCGGCCAGTGGCATACATCACCAAATCGGTTTGTTGCGTCTGGCCGTTTTGATAGGTCACCTCGAATCTATTTTTATGGGGCGCAATGGCGACAATATCGCGCTCAACTTTAACCGCCACGCCTTTTTTCTCCATTTCATTATGTAAATGGGTGCGCAGCTCATCATCAAAGCCGCGCAAAATCTCTGTCCCGCGATAGGCCAATGTGGTTTTTACGCCCAGCCCATTAAAAATACCCGCAAACTCAACGGCAATATAACCGCCGCCCACCACAATAATATCTTGCGGCAAATTTTTAAGATGAAACGCTTCATTGGAGGTGATGGCATGCTCAATGCCCGCAATATCGGGCATAAAGGGCGTGGCACCCGCAGCCAGCAAAATAATCCGCGCCGATATTTGCCGCTCGTCAATTTGCACATGGTTAGCATCAAGCAAAGTGGCGCGGCCATTGAGAACATCCACGCCGCTGGCTTGTAAATTTTTAGTATAAATCGCGTTGAGGCGGTCAATCTCTTTATCCTTATTGGCCACCAATGTTGCCCAGTCAAAATTGGCCTCCGACACCGCCCAGCCAAAACCCGCCGCATCGGTAAAATCTTCGGCAAAATGGCTGGCATAAAAAAATAGTTTTTTCGGCACACAACCGCGAATAACACACGTGCCACCCACGCGATATTCTTCGGCAATGGCGGTTTTCGCGCCATAGGCGGCACTCATCCGCGCAGCGCGCACCCCGCCACTGCCCGCGCCAATAACAAATAAATCATAGTCAAAACTCATAAAACCCCCAGCTCTTGCAACCCATCTTTGCCTGCCAATATCGCGCCTGTGGCATAGCCGATAAACAGCCCATGTTCAACCACGCCCACCACCCGCGACAAATCATCGGCCAATTTTTCACCATCTTTTATCTGGCCGAACGCGCAATCATAAATATAATTGCCGCCATCGCTGGTGAAAGGGTTTGGTTTCCCATCTTTATTCTCATGATTGCGTAATTGTAGTGTCGCGGTATGGCCAGTCTTGGCAAGCGTGGCCGCAATCATTCTGGCGGTGCTCGCATGGGCAAATTTTTCCACCTCCACTGGCAAAGCAAACGCCCCCAAACAATCCACCAGCTTGCTTTCATCGGCAATAATAATGAGGCGGTCCGAAGCAGCCGCGACAATTTTCTCGCGCAATAATGCGCCGCCGCCGCCCTTAATCAAGCGCAATGTTTTATCCATTTCATCTGCGCCATCTATGGTTAAATCAAGGCGTTTCACCGCGTCTAATGTTGTCAGCTTTATGTTCAATGGCGCGGCTTGGGTGCGGGTCGCCTCAGAGGTGGCCACGCAATTAACATCCAGCCCCGCCGCCACTTTTTTACCCAAAGCATCTACAAAATGGCGCATTGTTGAGCCTGTGCCAAGCCCTAGATCCATACCATCGCGCACACAATCCAACGCCCGCAAAGCGGCTTTTTGTTTCATCATCTCAACCGCATTATTCTCTTTCTCATTATTCTCCTTCATAGGCCGCGCTCCTCTTTAATCATTTGCCACGCATTATT
>JBPCVS010000162.1:0-6342 GCA_051010295.1 Parvibaculales bacterium
CAGGCCCAAAATAGGGGTTAACCGCCGCATTACATACCAAAATATCAATCTGGCCAAAATGCTCGCGGGTTTTATCAACCAGATTTTGCAGTTGCGCCTTATCACCAATGTTGCACGGCACAGTCAAGGCACGGTCGGGGTGGGCGGCATTGATGGAATCCGTAACAACATCACACGCATCTGCCTTACGGCTAGAAATAACAACATTCGCACCATGCGTGGCCATTTGCCGTGCAATCGCCTCGCCAATGCCGCGTGAAGCCCCAGTAATAATTGCTGTTTTTCCGCTTAAATCAAATAAACTCATTATTTTTCTCCCTATTATTTTTATATAACATTATTTTTATTATGACTGGCAAACTAGCAAATAATTGAAAAAGAGCAAGCGCCCAACCGCTAATGCGGTTGGACGCAATTCTTTTCCCATGCACGGCCTGTTTTTGCCTCTACCTTCCTGTTGTTCTTTCTCCCAAGCGAGCTATGCGTCAATTATGCTCGCTTCGCTCGCATAATGCGCAGCCGCTTGGGACGGGCCGCCAACCGCTAACGCGGTTGGACGTTTGTTCTTTTCCCATGCGCACTTATTATTCTTGGATAGATAGAAAAAAAAAGGTAGAATTTTATATATGAGTGATACAAAAACTAGAATTATTGATGATTTGGCAGGGCTGGCGGCTGGGCTTGGCGTGGCGGCGCAAGGTGTGCGCGAAGAAATTGAGCAAGCCATTCAAGCACGGCTGGACGCGGTTTTGGCGGGCGGTGATTTTGTAACCCGTGAGGAATTTGAGGTGGTGCGGGCAATGGCGGCGGCGGCGCGTGAAGAAAATGCCGCGTTAAAGGCTGAAATTGAAGCCCTCAAACCGCGTTCCAAAAAATCGAAATAGCCGTCTTAATTCTAATAGTGGATTAAATTCCACTTTTTCTCTTTTTGCTTTGATTGAATCGGTGAATCAGACACTGTGTTGCATAGAGCTATCGGAGAATTTGTCATGCAATCAGCCACCGCCAAGTCTAACACATTAGATCATCCGATTGATTTAATTGAAAGTCTGGCCGACACCTATAAATGGCCATTTGAGCGCGGCACAGAAGATGATATGAATATCTGTATTGCGGGGCGGCAATGTGATTATCATTTGGCGATAAGCTGGCGGCCAGATTTGGGCGGCTTGCACCTTGCCAGTGTGTTGGATACACGTGCGCCCGCCGCCAAAAAAAATGAAATTTATGAATTGCTGGCACTGATTAATGAGCAGCTTTGGCTTGGCCATTTTGACACTTGGTCAGATGGCGTTATTTTATTTCGCAACACGATGTTTGTGAGTGGGGCGGGGTTGTCAGAAGGCCAGTGTGAAGAGTTGATTAACCATGCCGTAGAAACCTGTGAACGATTTTTTCCAGCTTTTCAATTTCTCATCTGGGCAGGGCATAGCCCCCAAGAAGCACTGGAAAGCAGTATGTTTGAAACGCAGGGTGATGCCTAAAAAAACCATAATTGCACCATTGGCTAACTGCCAATTTTTATTGGTCGGATGCGGCAAAATGGGCGGCGCGTTGCTGTCGGGCTGGCTAGAAAAGGGGCTTAAACCAGCGCAATTTGCTGTGCAAGAGCCCACGCCAACCCCCATGTTGAAAAAAAGCGGCGTGAAGCTGATAGGCAATGGTGAAAAAATCAAGCCGCCAGATATTGTGGTGTTGGCTATCAAGCCGCAATTAGCCGCAACAATTTTGCCGCCACTGGCGGATATTCTGGGCCGCAATACGTTAATTATTTCTCTGCTGGCGGGCCTGTCTATTGAAAATATCAGCCAGCTTCTTGATAGTAAGGCGCGTATTATTCGTGCGATGCCCAACACGCCGGTATCGGTTGGGGCGGGCATGACGGCTTTGTGCGCACCAGCAGATGTAAGCAAAAAAGCGCGGCGGCAAAGCGAAGCTTTGATGGGCATGGTGGGCAAAACCCTATGGATTGAGCGCGAAAGCGATATGGATAAGGTTACGGCCATTAGTGGCTCTGGGCCTGCTTATTTGTTTTATTTGGTGGAGACACTTATGAGCAGTGGCGAAGCTTTGGGACTTTGTGAAGATGTGGCGCGTCAACTGGTGTTGCAAACAATTATTGGTAGTGCGCTTATGCTGGATGAAACCGATAGGTCGGTGCGCGATTTGCGCCGCGATGTAACCTCACCGCGTGGCACCACAGAGGCCGCGCTGGATGTGCTGGCTTCAGAGGAGGGCGGTTTGAGTGATTTAATGCGCCGCGCCACCCAAGCCGCCAGCCAACGTGGGCGCGATTTGGCGCAAGGCGGTGATAATGGCAGTGCCAATAGCAATGCAAAAAACAACCCTGAAGAAACATAATAAAGCCGCCCGAATGATATAATAATCAGGCAGGAATAGAGATAATGGCTTGCACCCCGCCCAATGGTGAATGTTGCAACACAATATCGCCGCCATGCCCACGTGCGACATCGCGGGCAATGGCCAAGCCCAGCCCAGTGCCGCCCACTTCGCTACGCGCATCATCTAGCCGATAAAATGGCCGAAACACATCTTCCAGCCTTTCATCGGGAATACCCGGCCCATTATCATCAATAATTATTTGGATAATATCTTTGTGCTGGTCGCGCCGTGCCGCCAAATGCACCAGTTGGGCATGGCCACACGCATTATTGATAAGATTGGTGATGCACCGCCGAAAAGCGTTGGGCTTCATGGAAACAAATTCGTTCACTATATCAAGCAATTTGATTTGCACATTCGGCCACCGCCTTTCGGTGTCATAATGGATTTGTTGCAAAAAAGATGCAAAATCTGTTGGCACAGAAGTTTCGCCCTGATAGCCGCGTGCAAAAGAGAGATAATCTTCCAGCATATCTTCCATTTCACTAATATCAACATTGAGTTCGTCAATCTCTGGGCCGGGCGGCAACATGGCCATTTGCAATTTAAGGCGGGTGAGGGGGGTGCGCAAATCATGGCTCACCCCCGCCAGCATGGTTGTGCGTTGCTCAATCTGGCGTTGAATACGGTCGCGCATCTCCATAAAAGAAATGGCGGCACTCCGCACCTCTGCCGCGCCTGTTGGCTTAAATTCGGGAATATCGCGGCCTTTGCCAAATTCTTCCGCCGCCATAGCAAGGCGTTGAATGGGGCGAATCTGGTTGCGCAAAAACACCCCCGATACCATCAATAAAATAATTGATGTGCCGACCATCCAAATCATAAAAATATGCGTATTGGTGGCATAAACGCGGTCGCGCTGTGCCAAAACCCGCATCACCTCGCCGGGCAATAAAACGCGAATATCAACATAATTGTCGTAAGTCTGTGTATCCACCCAGAAAGGGCGACCAACTTGTTCGGCCAGCTCTTGCGATAGCGATTGGTGCAAGAGCGCGACAATGGGGGTGTTAACAGGGTCTGGCAGGCTGTCACCCGGCAGAAAAGCAACGCTCATAGAAAAAGCATCATTGGCCATTTGACTAAGCAAATCATCATCGCCGCCTTGCTCGCGCATGCGCAAATTAACCAGCATATCAATATCGCTGACGACCGCACTTGATAGACGTTGGGTCACTGTGTTCCAATGGCGTTCCATAAACACAAAAGCAACAATAATTTGCGTAACCACGACGGGTATAACAATTATCAAAAGCGAACGCGGAAACAGCCCCGTCGGCATATAGGCTTTGATAAAGGCAAAATGATTGTGTAGCCACACCATATACTAATCTGCCCTCAGCATATAGCCACTGCCGCGCACAGTTTGCAAATAAATCGGGTCGCGGGGGTCGGCTTCTATTTTGCGCCGCAAGCGGTTGATTTGCACATCAATGGCGCGTTCGGAAATTTCTTCGCCAGCGGCCAGCTCACTGCGGGTTACAATGCGGCCGGGTGCGGCGGACAAATACCGCAATACTTCAATCTCGCGGGTGGTGAGGGTTACGCGAGTGCCATTGCAAGTGAGTTCGCCGCGCTTGTGGCGAAAAACAAATTCTCCAAAAACCACTTCTTCGGGTGGGTCAAGCGCAGGGTCGGTTTCACTGCGCCGTTTTAAGATGTTTTGGATACGCAATAATAATTCTTGCGGCTCAAAAGGTTTGGGCAAATAATCATCTGCGCCTTTGGTGAGGCCTTCAATGCGTTGTTCAACTTCGGCACGTGCTGTAAGCAATAAAATCGGAATGTTATCATGTTGCTCGCGCAAATTTTCGGTAAATTGCAACCCGGTTACGCCGGGCATCATAATATCCAGCACCAGCATATCATAGGTTAGCGCGGCCATTTTTTCTTTCGCTTGTGCAACATTGCCAGCACCGCTGGTGCGATAACCATTATCAGACAAATATTTTTTCAACAAATTGCGAATCCGTGTGTCGTCATCAACAATCAAAATATGCGGGGTTTTTTCGTCTGGCATCATTTTATCGCCCTTTATTATTTTGCATTTCATCTAAAGTGGTTTTTTTAATCAATCGGTCAACATGATTACGCTCTTCGCTATTAATAACAAGTCGCATCGTCTTTTTCCATTTGTTAAAAGCGGCTGTGCCGATTTGTTGTTCAATTTTGCGGAAACGTTGTTGCTGGGGTGCCATAAGTTGCTGGTGCAGGCGATGGCCACGCAGTGTAAGGCGTAATAATCTTTGGCGGCGGTCTTGCTGTCCCGTTTTTTGTTGCACATAGCCCGCATCAATCAAATCGCGCAACACCCGCGCCAAGCTTTGCTTGGTAATGCGCAAAATATCCAGCAATTCAGCAATAGAAATATCCCGATTATTGGCCACAAAATGCAACACGCGATGATGAGCGCGCCCAAAACCATGATGGCTTAAAATGGCATCAGGGTCGGCAATGAAATCACGATAGGCAAAAAACATTAGTTCAATCGCATCAATAAAATCTGTGCCAATATCTATGGTGTCAATTTTTTCGTTCATTTTCTGTTACTCTTGGATACCCCTAAATAGGACAGCTATATTGACATAAATTGCTGACATTGGTAAAGCTATCCATAGCATAAAGTGATGGATAGCGGAAAGAATATGCAAAACCACTTTAAGAAATTGAGGATTTAGCATTGAGGATTTGGCAATGAGCGTTGGGTTTGACCAACATGATGGTTCTATCTGGATGAATGGCGCGCTGGTGGCGTGGGGCGATGCGCGGGTGCATGTTTTAACGCATGGCTTGCACTATGCGTCTTGTGTGTTTGAGGGTGCGCGGGCCTATAATGGCCGCGTTTTCAAATTGCGCGAACATACGCAAAGATTGTTTTTTTCGGCGCGGGAATTGGGGTTTGAGATTCCCTATAGTATGGAAGAAATTGACGCGGCTTGCGTTAAAGTGCTGGAGGTCAATAAGCTGTCGGATGGATATTTGCGCCCTGTCGCATGGCGCGGCAGTGAGATGATGGGCGTGTCGGCACAGAAAAACCGTATCAATGTTGCAGTGGCGGCGTGGGAATGGCCGTCCTATTTTCCAATGGAAGAAAGGCTGAAAGGGATTCGCCTAGATTTGGCGCATTATCGCCGCCCCGCGCCAGACACCGCGCCTTGCCATGCCAAAGCGGCGGGGCTTTATATGATTTGCACATTGTCAAAACATGAAGCGGAGAGCAAAGGCTATGCCGATGCGATGATGCTGGATTGGCGCGGCCAACTGGCCGAGACGACCGGCGCCAATGTGTTTTTTGTGCAAGATGGTGTGTTGCACACGCCCACGCCTGATTGCTTTTTAGATGGGATTACGCGGCGCACAGTGATTGCGCTGGCGCAAAAGCGCGGCTATGAGGTGGTGGAGCGCGTCATTATGCCAGAAGAAATGGCCGATTTTTCTGAATGTTTTATCACTGGCACAGCAGCCGAAGTAACGCCTGTTTCCGAAATTGGCGACTATCGCTTCACGCCAGATACGATTAGTAAAAATCTGCTAGATGATTATATGGCACTGGTTAATGGGGCGGGCTAGGGTGTGTAAATAATTCATTCTGTTCTTTTAATTATGTTCCCAATGTGGCAATTTATAGCGAGGGAGCAATGCTATGGGAATGTATGACACTTATGTTTTGCCGCATATATTAAATTTGGCCTGCGGTAGCAAACCAATTCGCAAACAACGCGAAAAAGTTGTGCCGCATTGCGAAGGCCGCGTGCTGGAAATCGGCATGGGAACAGGGCTTAATCTGGGCTATTATGACCCCGCCAAAGTGGATATGGTGTTTGGGCTAGAGCCAGCACCGCAAATGCTCAAACGCGCCAAACCACTGGCCGATAACGCGCCTTTTCCTGTTGAATTTATTGATTTACCGGGCGAGGAAATCCCGCTTGATGATAATGC
>JBPCVS010000163.1:0-9568 GCA_051010295.1 Parvibaculales bacterium
ATAAGCGGGGCAATAAGCGGTAGGCCATCATCACCAATCCGTGCCTGCGGTGCGCCAGCGCGATAGCCGCCGCGCAATCGGGTTAATTGTTGCAACCCGATAGCCTCCAACCAATTTTGCCAAGGCAAATATTCTCCAAAAGGCACAAGATGATGCTTATCGCGCACCATCACCAAGCCGCCTTTGTCGCCCTTATCGCCTTTATCTATGCGCCATAATTGCGTGCTATTATAATAATCCCAGCTTCCATCAGGGGTTTTTTGGCGGCGCACCGCACCCGTGAGCAACCATAAATTTGCAGCATTTTTTGCTAGATTTTGGGGGTTATGCGCCCGCAATAAATCAATAAAATTCGGGCTTTCATCAAGCAAAACGGGTAGGGCGGTTTCTGGCCAAATAATCAATTTATGTGTCTCAGATTGATGCGGGGCGGCCTCAAGTGCCGAAACTGTCAATGTTAAAATTTTATCAATATGGCGTTGCCGCAAATGCGGTTGCCATTTTTCACGCTGGTTGATATTGGGTTGCACCAATATAATTTGCAAATGCTGTTTTGTCGTTTTATGCGCAGGGGGGTGAAAATATAATTTTACCGCGCCGCCAAGTGCCAAACAAATCGGTAGCAACATTGCCGCCACCATTGTGCGGCGATGCCCCATCGCCAGCAAAGCCGCACTTAACATAACCAGCAAAGCTGTGCCATGCGGCCCCCAAAGCGCGAGATTTTGTGCCAATGGCAAAAACCCACTCCAAGCCTGTTCTGGCTGATTCCAAGGAAAACCCGTCAATAAATGCGCCCGCCCCCAATCAGCCACACTCAATGCCAGCATATAGCTGATAAGTGCCGCCATTTTGGGCAAGGCGAAACGCGCCACCAACCAGCCCGACAATGCCGCCGCCGCCGCCACAAAAAGTGCCAACCCCATTGGCAATAAAATAATGGCGAAAGGCAAAGCCCAAAGAAATAATTCGGCTTCCACTAAAAAAGCCTCGCCAATCCAAATAAGCCCAGTGAAAAACTGCCCAAACCCAAACCAAAAACCAATCAAGGCTTGGGTGGCCACGCGGTGGGGTGTGGCATTTTGGGTTTGCCAGAGCAACGCAAAAAATGCCGCCAATGCCAAATAATAAAGAGGTAAATAAAAAAACGGCGCAAAGCCCAATGGCAGTATTGCGCCAGCCAGCAATGCCAGCCTTTTAGGATAATTTATAGAGTAAATAATAAGCCGCGCCCAACCTGCGCGCACAAAACCCATCATTGCACATTATCCGAAGCCAGCAATTTCAAATCAATCTGTTTAATGCGGCGCGGGTCACCATCGCGGATAATAAATTCCAATCGTTGCCCGTCAGCCAGTTGGCAAGCAATCATTTCACCGCGTTCTGGCACCCGCCCCGATAGCGCGACCACCAGCCCGCCCAATGTGTCAACATCGCTATAGGCCTCACCTTTGGGCAAAATAATCGCCAGCCCAGAGGCCAGCTCAACAAGCGGCAAACGCGCATGCGCCCGCCAGCTTGTCTCATCTAATTTTCGCAACAGGCTGGCTTCGTCATCATCAGACTCATCTTCAATATCGCCAATAATTTCTTCAATCAAATCTTCAATCGTCACCAGCCCATCTGTGCCGCCATATTCATCTATAATCAGTGCCATATAGTGCCGCGTTGTTTGCATTTTCAACAATAAATCCAGTGCTGGCATGGAAGGCGGAATAAATAAGACGGGGTGCATAAAACTTTCTAGCACAATTATATTGCCGCCATCGCGTTGCACCGAATGTAATGCCGACAGCACATCTTTGACATGCACCATGCCAAGCGGCTGGTCAAGACTGCCAGAAAAAACTGGCATCCGCGAATGGCCACAAGCCGCAAAACGCGCCAACACATCATCAGCCGTGGATTGTTTATCCAGTGCCTCAATATCGGCACGTGGCACCATCACATCATCAACGCGCACATCACGAAAGCCCAGCAAATTGCGCAACATATATCGCTCTTCGCTAGAAAATTGCGCTTCATTACCTTCGGCTTCATCCAGCACACCCTCGATACTTTCGCGCAAACTCGCTTCTGGCACCCGCAAAATTTTGTGCCACACGAGCCGCAAAAGCCGCACTGGAAATATCGCCTCACGCGCCGGGGTGGAATTTGCGCCAGAATTGCTCATGCGGTTTTCTCCTTTATAGAAACACTATCCCCATAAGGGTCAGGCAAGCCTTGCGCCAGTAACAGGTCGCTTTCTAATTTTTCCATCAAAGCGGCAGCCCGCGCCTCATCATGGGTATAGCCCAGCAAATGCAATACGCCATGTGTAAGCAAATGCACCGCATGATTTTTTAATGATATGCCGCCACTTTGTGCTTCATCGGCCAACCTATCATAGGCCAACACCACATCGCCCAACAGCACACCATCTGTTTCAACAGGGGGGAAATCTCGCACCAGAGGCGCGGGAAAGTCTCGCACCAGAGGTGCGGCAAAATCATGTGCCAGAGGTGCGGCAAAGTCATACGCGGGGAAAGCCAGCACATTGGTCGCGCCCTGCTTGTTGCGATAGCGCGCATTAAGGGCGGCCATCGCGGCATCATCAACAAGTTTCAAGCTCAACTGGGCGGGCGGCAAACCCAACCAATCCAAAATAAAAATTGCATGGCACACCAGCACATCTTGCAATTTTTCCCAGCGCACATCGTCGCATGCGCAGTCAATGATGGGGGTTGGCCTTGAAGTCATTGCACAATCAGCTTTTGTTTCGGGGTCAGTTATCGGCATCGCTTTTATCATTTCGCTTTTGCGGGTGGTTTTTATTTTTGCGCGCCAGCAAATCCTTATCGCGGCGATTATAGGCTTTAACAATGCGCGTTACCAGATTATGCCGCACAACATCTTCTTCGCCAAAATGGATTATTTCAACATCTTTAATTGTCGGCAAAATTTCCAGCGCATCTTTCAGCCCTGATTTTGCGCCAAACGGCAAATCCACTTGGCTAGGGTCGCCAGTAATAACCATACGCGAATTTTCGCCCATACGGGTTAAAAACATTTTCATCTGCACCGAAGTCGCATTTTGCGCCTCGTCAAGAATAATATAAGCATTGGACAAGGTGCGCCCACGCATAAAAGCCAGTGGGGCGATTTCAATTTCACCGCTTTCCAACGCACGTGCCACTTGGGCGGCGGGCAACATATCATAAAGCGCGTCATAAAGCGGGCGCAAATAAGGGTCAACTTTTTCGCGCATATCACCGGGCAAAAAGCCCAAATTTTCACCCGCTTCAACGGCAGGGCGCGACAAAATAAGTCGGTCAACCTTGCCCTCAACCAGCATACAAGCCGCCATCGCCACCGCCAAATAGGTTTTACCAGTGCCAGCTGGCCCAGTGCCAACCACCAATGCGCGTTGGCTTAAAGCTTTAAGATAGGCCGCTTGGCGGGGTGAGCGCGGTTGCACTTCGCGGCGCGGGGTGGCCAACATTGGAGCAGAAGCAATTTTGGCTTGCGCAGGGTGTTTTGTGCCGCGCTTTGCCTCAAGGCTTAGGCGCAACACCCCATCCACATCGCCATCACAAATTGTTCCGCCGCGTTCTAGTTTTTGATAGAGCGTTTGCAAGACTTGTTTGGTGCGCGCACAATTTTCTGCTTCGCCTGACACAAAAACTTGGTTGCCGCGATTGGTCAATGACACATCCAGCATCGCCTCAATGCGCGCCAAATTTTTGCCATGCTCGCCATAAAATTCTGGCAATAATCTATTATTGTCAAATTCAAGCACGAGTGGATCGCGAGATACAGGCACAGCTGATGATAAACCCGATGGGGTTTTGCTAGAACGACTCAAAGCTGTTCTCCAAAAACCTTGTCAAGCGATTGGCCATCGGTGGGCGCGATAAAAATACCACATGCATCATCTGGCTCAAATTATCTAAAATTTTGCGGCACGGCGCAAGCAAAAAAGGCACAAGTAAAAAAGGCGCGGGCAAAAAAGGCGCAGGCAAAAACTGTTGCCTAAAAATAGCCGTATCACACATTTTTAATATCTTCCGCCCCAATATCTTCCACCAGAGTGCCGCTCAAACTATTATTATGGGCGGCAATAATGGTGACCGGTAAAATGCGCCCCCGCAAGCCCTCAAATTGGGTTGGACCAACGCCCACATGCACAGGCTGCAAATAAGGGCTACGCCCTGATATTTGGTTGGGTTGTTTGCTAGGCTTATCAAATAATACGGGCAAGGTGCGGCCAATTTGGGCTTTATTAAAAGCCATTTGTTGTGCGTTAAGCAATTTTTGCAAGCGCGCCAAACGTGCTGTTTTAACATTTTCATCAATTTGCCGCTCATCTTGGGCGGCCGGGGTGCCAGGGCGGGGCGAATATTTGAATGAAAAAGCTTGCGCAAAACGCACCTCTTCAACCAGTGCCATTGTGGCTTCAAAATCTTCATCGCTCTCATTGGGAAAACCAACAATAAAATCCGAAGATAAGGCAATATCTGGGCAGACCTGCCGAAAGCGATGAATGAGTTTGATATAATCAGCCGCGCTATGTTTGCGATTCATGGCTTTCAAAATTTGGTCAGAACCAGATTGCACGGGCAAATGCAGATAGGGCATGAGTTTTTTATTCGCCCCATGTGCCGCGATAAGTTGCGCATCCATATCACGCGGATGGCTGGTGGTAAAACGCAACCGCGCCAGTGCTGGCAATTTTTCCAATTGCTGTAATAAGGCGGCTAACCCATCGCCACTTTCAGGGTCGCGCCAAGCATTAACATTTTGCCCCAGCAAAGTAATCTCACACACACCATGTTCAAGCAAGGCTTGCACTTCTGCAATAATATCACGCGACGAGCGCGACACTTCGGCTCCACGTGTATATGGCACAACGCAAAATGTGCAAAATTTATCACAACCTTCTTGCACGGTGACAAAAGCACTTGGACTGCGGGTAATGGGCTGGCGTTGCGTGTTATGCAGTTGGGCAAATTTTTCTTCGGCGGGAAATTCTGTCACCACTGGACGCGCCCGTTGGCCATTGGCGCGGCCTTGTGTAACCGCTTCAATCATGCGCGGCAAATCTTGAAAGCTTTGTGGCCCAAACACCATATCCACCACTGGCGCACGCGCCAGCATTTCATGGCCTTGCGCCTGTGCCACACAACCCGCCACGCCAATAATCATATTTTGTCGCTTTTGCTTGAGCGGGCGCAATCGCCCCAATTCTGAATAAACTTTTTCTGCCGCCTTTTCGCGAATATGGCAGGTGTTCAAAATCACCATATCGGCCATTTCTGGATTATCCACCGCCCCATAGCCAGCCATAGCCAAGGCTTCGGCCATGCGTGCGCTGTCATACACATTCATCTGGCAACCATAGGTTTTTATATAGGCGGTTTTGCCACTCATTGATTTTCCTTTTTTATCGGCTTCGCATAAAGCTCAAGCCGATGGTCAACCAATTCATAGCCTAATTGCCGTGCCACTTCGGTTTGTAGTCGCTCAATTTCATCATTGGTAAATTCAATAACTTTGCCGCTTTGAATATCAATTAAATGGTCGTGATGGTCAACCGAAGCGGTTTCGTAACGCGCCCGCCCATCGCCAAAATCATGGCGCATTAAAATGCCCGCTTCCTCAAATAGCCGCACCGTGCGATAGACGGTGGCGATGGAAATGGCTTGGTCAAATTTGGCAACGCGGTGATAAAGTGCCTCAACATCGGGGTGGTCATCGGCTTTTGACAAAACCCGCGCAATCACGCGGCGTTGGTCGGTCATACGCATACCCGCATTGGCGGCCAATGTTTCAATATCATGTTCAGTTTTTGCATTTTTATCTGTCATGGGTACCCCCTAACACAAATAGCGCGATAAATCACGCCGCATTAAATAAGCGTCGTCATTTTTATCATTTGTTTTATAATAGCCGCGCCGCCGCCCACATTCAACAAACCCACATTGGCGATAAAAATTGCGGGCCTCAACATTGCTTTGGGCAACTTCTAAATGCACCATCATAATTTGGTGTTGGCACAAATAATCACACGCCGCCGCTACTAATTGGGTTGCCAGTTTTTGCCGCCGCAAAGCTGGCACAACCGCCAATGTAAAAATTTCTGCCTCGTCCAAAACATGGCGCAACAAAATAAACCCCCCCGCATGGCCAAAAGCACACACCCCCGATTGGCTTAGCAATTCGGCAAAGGTTTTTCTTGTCCAGCCTCGCGCAAAACAACGCGCATGTAATTGCGCTAATTGTGTGCTGTCGGTGCAAGCGGCAATTTTCACGATGGTGCCTTTTGGGTGCGGCGTAATTGTTGTGCGGGGTTGGGCAAAGCGGCATCGGGAGGGCGCAAATAAAGCGGGGCGGGCAAAATATCTGGCCAAGTTTTAATGGGCTGGGCTAATGCCAGCCGTGCAACATTTTCTGCCAGTGGAAAATCTGCCGCCATGCTGGGGTAAAGTTTTTTATTCATATCTTTCGCCAGCCGCATTAAATTTTCTTTGCCCGTGCCGACAAGTGCCACCCTGTCGCCCAAAGATTTTTGCGTGGCCAATAAGTGCAACACCGCTTGCCCGCTTAACGCTTGTGGCACACATAAAGGGGTTTTTGCGGGGTCAAAAAGCTGGCAATAATAGGTGTCGCGGCGCGCATCCACCGCCACCAAAATCGCGGTGTCGCTATTGACTTGTGGTATCACAGCTTGCGCCATAGCCTGCAATGTGCCAACGCCAATAAGCGGCTTGCCCAAGCCCACCGCCAAGCCGCGCATGGCCGACAAACCAACCCGCACCCCGGTAAAAGTGCCCGGCCCAATGGTGACGGCCAGCCCATCAAGGGCGGCAAAATCTTGCCCCGCAACGGCCATTATTTTTTGCACCATCGGTATCAGTGCCTCGGCATGGCCTTTTTGTTTTTGAGTGGGGGATTTTTGAGCAGGTTGGCACATGGCGGCATGCACAATTATATTTTCGGGTGTATTTTGGGGCGGGCCCTGCACCAGAGCGACCGAACACGCCGCCTGACTGGTATCGCAAGCCAACACAAGGGGTGCGATAGATTCCATTTTGCCTCGCTTTAACCCTACATAACAGCGCGCACGGCTGTTACTGATGGCACATAATGTTTTAATAAATTTTCAATGCCATGTTGCAGGGTCACTGTGGCCGATGGACAGCCAGCACAAGCCCCGCGCATATGCAAAGACACAATGCCATCATTATAGCCATGAAACACAATATCGCCACCATCTTGCGCCACCGCAGGGCGCACCCGCGTATCCAAAATTTGTTTAATAAGGGCAATAATCTCTGCATCAGGCCCATCTTCGACTTCAGTATGTGTTGTATCTGGCGGTGCATCGGTTTCGTGCATAATCGGCAAGCCAGCCACATAATGGTGCATAATCGCCTGCAACAAGGCGGGTTTCAAATGTGCCCACGCCGCCGCCTCAGCTTTGCCAACAGCAATAAAATCGGACCCCAAAAACACCGATTCCACGCCCGCAACGCCAAATAAGGCTTGCGCTAAAGGCGAGGCTTGGGCGGCATCTATATTGGGAAAATCAATAGGGGAAGCCGTGCCTATGACGGGCTGGTCGGGCAGAAATTTCAAAACCGCAGGATTGGGCGTATCTTCAGTTTGGATAAACATAGGTCTCTCCTGTCTCTTTGTTGCTATAATGGCATTATCTGGCAGAATGTGCCTTTGGGTCAAGCCCCGATACGATTTTACACCAAAACCCAATAAATAGGTCTTAAATAGGCCTTTAAGTCAGTGCGTCAATTTCTTCATTTGACAAAGCCCCCGGCACAATGGTGACCGGAATATCCACCCCAACACGCCCGCCCGCAATGGCCGAAACCAACGGACCCGGTGCGGTTTTGGGCGCGGTTGTCGGTTGGGCATCATTTTGGCCAGCGCGGGTGGCCAGCACCAAAGTAGAAATAGTTGGGTCTTCGTTAATCAATTTAACAATTTCTTCAACGGGTTGGCCTTCGCGTATATGCGTTTTTGGTTTTTCAACGCCCAATAATTCCACCAATGCCGAATGTTCGCCTAAAATACGTTCAGCCTCTTCCAACGCTTCTTCTTTCATCAAACTATCAACCCCCAGCCAATGCCCGCCTTCGCCGGGTGCAAGCAACAACAACAAAGCCACTTTGCCGCCCGTGCCATGCGCCCGCCGTGCGGCAAAGCGCAAAGCAGCATAGACTTCGGGCGTGCCGTCCACCACCACAAGAAATTTGCGCTGTAAATGCTGGTTAATATCCATAAACTTACTCTAGGTTCACATGGTTTATTTTGCAATTACCCATTTTGTAATTATCCATTACCCAAAAAGCCAACCAGTTGGCGCACTTCACGCATGGTGTTTTCAGCCAGCACGCTGGCGCGGGCGGCCCCATCGGCCAACACCGCATCCACCATTGCAGGGTCGGCTTGCAAGTGCCGCATTTCCGCACCAATCGGGGCGAGTTTCGCAACGCATAAATCAATCAATGCTTCCTTAAAAGTCGCAAAATCTTTGCCCGCAAATTGCGTGATAATTTCCGCCATTGGTTGCGCGGCCAGCCCGGCATAAATGCCCAATAAATTGGCGGCTTCTGGGCGGCCATCTAGCTCTGCTTCGCTGTCGGGCAACATATCGGCATCGCTTTTGGCTTTGCGAATTTTGCGCGCCATCGCATCGCTATCATCTAATAAAGTGATACGCGACAAATCAGATGGGTCAGATTTTGACATTTTTTTTGTGCCATCACGCAATGACATCACCCGCACCGCCGGGCCCTGAATAAGTGGCTCAGGCAGCGGGAAAAACCCCTCCGCCGCAAAATCCTTATTAAATTTTTGGGCAATATCACGCGCCAGCTCAAGATGTTGTTTCTGGTCTTGGCCAACTGGCACATGCGTGGCTTTATAAAGCAAAATATCAGCCGCCATGAGATTGGGATATACATAAAGCCCAACCGAAGCTTTTTCGCGGTTTTTTCCTGCTTTTTCCTTAAATTGTGTCATACGATTGAGCCAGCCTATGCGCGCAACGCAATTCAAAATCCACGCCAATTCGGCGTGTTGGCGCACCGCTGATTGATTAAAAATAATATGATTTTTAGGCTCCACCCCCGCCGCAATAAAAGCGGCCGCAACAGCACGCGTATTGGCCGCCAATTCCGCAGGGTTTTGAAACAATGTGATAGCGTGCAAATCTACCACGCAATACAGGCAATTATGGGTTTTTTGCAGGGTCACAAAATTGCGAATCGCGCCCAAATAATTGCCCAAATGCAGATTACCTGTCGGTTGCACCCCAGACAAAACGCGTGATTGATGTTGATTCATTATTTTTTCCAAAACGCTCTCTTAAATAATTGCCCAAATAATTATTTATTTCTCTGCTGTCTTTAGGCACTTCTTATGGCCAATTATGGGCGGGTGCGCAAGTCAGATAAATCGCGCCACCGAATACCGCCCAACAGCCAAGCCAGCCCCACAAATAAAATAAAGCCACCACCAATCATCACCATTAGATATTTTATAAGGCCAATAAAATGGCTCGGCATGG
>JBPCVS010000164.1:0-2803 GCA_051010295.1 Parvibaculales bacterium
CATCTGCAATTCACCAGCTGGCGCGTCTTTTTGCGTAAAGCTGAGTGCCAGCAATGACAACACGGCTTGCGGGCGCGACATATCTATATTGCGGTGCTGAACAGCATTAACATTGCCGATATTTAGCGCACATCGCACGCGCTTATTGGTTTTTTCGGCTTCCCAGCAATAGCGATTCATCACAGCAACAAACCGCCTTTCCTGCGCCAAATAAGCCATATCGCCAATTTGCAAAATTGCGTCTTGAATATGCGCCGACAAAAGCGTGATGTCGTCACCTGAGCGCGCCAATAATTTTAATATCTCACTCATTTTGTTTCGCGCCAGATGCGCGCCCCGCAAGCCGATAATTTTTCTTCCAATCGCTCATAGCCCCTATCCAGATGATAAACGCGGTTTATAATGGTTTGCCCTTGCGCCATCAATCCGGCAATCACCAATGTAACCGAAGCGCGCAAATCGGTGGCCATCACGGGTGCGCCATAAAGTTGTGGCACACCTGTTACAATCGCCATATCACCAGCCAACCGAATATCTGCACCCAGCCGCACCAGCTCTTGCACATGCATAAAACGATTTTCAAAAATCGT
Source organism: Parvibaculales bacterium (assembly GCA_051010295.1). Classification (GTDB taxonomy): domain Bacteria; phylum Pseudomonadota; class Alphaproteobacteria; order RS24; family RS24; genus JBPCVS01. Next base: position 591 of record JBPCVS010000164.1, read on the forward strand.
TTCGCGGATGCGGCTAATGCCATCGGCACAACACATCAACCCCATAAAAGGGGCTTGCAAATCAGTTGCAAAACCCGGATATGGCGCAGTGGTAATGGAGGTGGGGCGCGGCCTATTTTGGCTGGCACAAATTTTTATGGCAGGGGCTTGTTTTGTGCCACTATCTGCAATGTTAATGCCAGCATCGCGCATAGCGGGCGCAAGCGCACCCAATATCTGTGTCGTAATGCCCGTCAGCGTGGCTGTGCCATGACTGGCGGCAATGGCCAGCGCATAAGCACCCGCCTCAATGCGGTCACGCGAGACAACATAGTCGGTGCCTGACAAATGGCTGGTGCCAATAATCCGCACATCACGCGTGCCAAGCCCCTCAATATGCGCACCCATCTGCATGAGACACCGCCCCAAATCAACAATTTCTGGCTCGCAAGCCGCATTGATAATGCGCGTTTCGCCATCGGCCAAACAAGCCGCCATCATCAACACATGGGTTACGCCCACCGATACAAAAGGCAAATCAATCCGCGCCCCTTTGAGGCCGCTTTTGGCAGTCGCATTTACATAGCCGCCCTCAACCTGAATATCCGCGCCCAGTGCGGCCAGCCCTTGCAGATAAAGGTCAACTGGCCGTGTGCCAATGGCACAGCCGCCGGGCAATGACACTTGCGCTTCGCCCATGCGCGCCAAAAGCGGCCCAATCACCCAAAAGCCAGCGCGCATTTTAGCCACCAGCTCATAGGGTGCGCGGGTGGCAATGGGTTTGTGCATGTGCAAAGCAATGCCCTCATCTGCGCCTGTGCCAAACTCTTCAACCTCCACCCCCAACACGCGCAACACATCGGCCAAAGTGCGCGTGTCGGCCAAGCGCGGCGCGCCACGCAAAACTACTTTTTCATCAGTCAATAAAGCCGCCACCATAAGCGGCAAAACAGCGTTTTTTGAGCCAGAAATAGCAACCTCGCCCATCAGCGGCACACCGCCTTCAATAATAATGCTATCCATTATTTGTTTCTCTTACTTGTTTCTATGGCTTTTTGCTTGCGGGTTTCCTGTTTGCGGCTTTCCTTATACGCCGCTTTGCGGCGGTGTAGATTAGCACGCAAAGCTTGTGCCAGACGCGCTTTTTTTGCCGCCTGTCGGTCAGCTTTGGCAGGGGGTGCTTTATTGCTCATATATCCTGTTTGCCGTGCCAGAGCCATGCGGTCAAGCCCCAATAGCAGGATAGATAACGAGACAAGCGGGGAAAAAAGCCGCGTCCATCTGCCAGAGGCGGAAAGCGCACTAATGTTGCGTTGACACGCAACAAGTGCTTTTACCGCCAGAGCCATGCGGTCAAGCGCGAATTACAGTTGCATAAAAGCCCGCAATTTGACATTGCGATTTGACTAATGTAATTTCATCGTGCGCTGTGAGTGGCTCGGTCGGTCATAACACTGCAAAATAGGAGCAAAGCGATGAACAAAAGTGATTTTGAAGGAAATTATGATTTCCTTATTGGGATTGATGATGATGGGAATATCTTTGCCCATCGTCCGATTGAACCCGCCTTTTTCATTTTTGAAAATACGGAGGAAAAAGCTGAAGCCGCCGCACGAGACATTATTGACCGCTATGTTCAGCTATTCATATCCAAATCGGAAAAAGGCAGTGCTGAGAAAATTGGCTTTCGCCCTTTGCGAACCTGTCAAGTTGCATGAATGCCTTGGTGTGAAATAGAAAAAGACCGCGTCCAGCATCTTAGCTTGTTTGGTTATACAATATTGAAGCATGAGACCGATGGTGTGTGGGTGATGCACCCCGAGAAGGGGCGGCTATTTGTAAGATATGAAAAACCCATCATTTGGGCGGAAGATACAAGCGAGGCAGTCCAAATCGGCGCAATCACCATTTATCAATCATCCAAAAAATAAATGCCGTTCTTTTGCGTGGTGTCTGTAATAGCCATTGCATAAAAACCCACCAAAGGCGGAAAGCGCACTAAGCCGCCTAAAGGCGGCAAGTGCTTATACCGCGTCCAACCGCCAAAGGCGGTTGGCGGCGCACAAGGTGCGGAAGGCGCACTATGCCGCTAAAGCGACAAGTGCTTATACCGCGTCCCAAGCGGCTGCGTATCCGTGCAAAGCACGGATTGGCGCATAGCTCGCTTGGGAAAAAGAAGAATCACAGGCGAAAGCAAAAACAGATAGCGAATGGGAAAAACACCCAAAGGCGGA
>JBPCVS010000165.1:0-3965 GCA_051010295.1 Parvibaculales bacterium
ACCCGTAACATCATTGATGGTAATATCGGCATCTAAATTAGTTTGTGCGAGGAAAGTATCATCGCCCTCACCGCCAGTGATTATGCTACGACTAGACGGCGTTGCGCTGTCTAGCCAAATGGTTTCCGAACCACCAAATTGTGCGGCGTCAGCTTTTGCAAAGTCAGCAGGGCCTTGCAGTGTGCCATCAACAAAAAGATGCCAACCAGCAGTTTGTGTACCTGATGCTTCTAAGTAACGAATAATACGAGCCATGATATTTTCTCCCTCTTGGGTTTTAGTTTTTAGTTTCAGTTCTTGTTATTGGTATATTTAATACCATCACACTACTCCCATATATCTTAATAAAGTGTTATGCAAGTGAAAATTTTCATTTTTTTTTCATTTTTTTTTCATTGCTAAAATTATGGTGGATAATCCAATGAGAACAGAAAGAAAACAGATATTTGCCAGAGGGCGAAAAGAAAAATCGGCGCACCGCCAACCCCTTGGCTGGCCAGCGCGCCGATTTAGATAGTCTATCCGCGATTATTGCGCGGTTTTATATAGTGCCAGATGTATCGGTAGCAAAATCAATGCTATCCACGCCCAAGATATTGGCAACATAATTTTCGGTTACATTGCCTAGGCTATCCACCTCAACCAATTTTTTGAGGGCAAGGCCGCGTCCGACATCCAAATTATCCACAGCACCAATCGCGGCAAACAACTCTGCCCCCGTGATGGGGCTGGCAAAGCCGATTTCAAAAAGCGGCATAGAAAGTTTGTTGCCGCCATAAACCGCCGATTCGCGGAAATGGAAAACCAAGCCAGTGAACGCCACGCTGTTGGCCTCGCCGCCTGTGCCGCGTGTGATTTCATAATCAATGGTGATGAGAAATTTATCATCAGCAAAATTATCATCGGCCACGCCTTGGCCATCTTTCAAAAATGCGTTTAGGCTGGTGATTGCATCTTCGTCCTCATCGGTTTTGAACAGAATTTCATCTTCGCCACGCGTAAAGCCAGAAATGCGATTATTGCCGTCAGTCGCCACCACCGATTCATCATCGGCAACATCAAAATTATAGGCCACAATATCTTCGCCACCTGATGACAAGCTTATTGTGTCATCGCCGCGCCCGGTTTCAATATAATCATTGCCTTGGCCATCGGTAATGTCGTCTCGGCCATCATCGGTAACAATTTCTTGCGCGGCTGTTTTGGTGCTTAGGTCTAGGGCATTGTTTTCGGTCAGCTGGGTGGTGGCACGTTCGCGCACATCAAAATTGAATGTTTGCGTGGGCGAAACCTCTGTGCCATCGCCATAGGTGAAGGTGAAACTGCTATCGGCAGGCGTTTGGGCGGGCGCATAGCTTAGCTTGCCAGTGCTAACATCATCCATAGTAAATGTGTCGCCATCGGCCAAGTCAACGCCAGATAATTTTAATGTGCCAGAGGCAGGCGCGGCAATAATGGTGAATGTAATGGTGTCGCGCACATCTTCATCGCGCACCAATAAATCGCTTGTCCCTAAAATGATTGGCCGCCCGCTAGACGCATAAGTAACCACATTATTGGCCACCAATAAAGGCGCGTCATTGCCATCGGTAACATCAATCATTACGCCTTGGGTTGTGCTTTGCGCACCCACAGCCGCCACAACATTAAACCGATAGCTGGCTTTTGTTTCATAATCAGGCGTGGTGCTGGTTTTGAAAGTAACCTCGCCATCGCTATTAATATCAAACAAACCTGCATCAGCACCGTTCAACGACCAAATTATCGTATCGCCAGCAACATCGGCCGCCGCCACTGCCGTATAAACTGGCGTGCTGGTGTCAATCGCGGCATTTTCAACAAGTGCCGTTGCGGTTTCGCTAGAGCTAAAAATCGGCGCAATATCATTTTCATCGCTAACCCGCACCGTTACCGCAATCGTAGCATTGCCACCATTGTCATCAGAAGCGGTTACAATAATCTCATAATCATTGTCGCCATCATCATCGGTTGGTGTGTCAAAATCTGGTGCGGAAATAAAACTCAATACGCCCGAATTTTCATCAATTTGAAGCAAAGCCGCATCAGCCCCGCCTGTGATTGTATAGCTTAATGCATCATTATCGCCATCAGTGGCCACAATGGTCGTAACATTTGCCGTATTCTCAGCCACAGTTACTACAAATGCGCCATCATCACCGCCATCTTGGTCGGTAATTATCGGCACAATGTTGGGCGCAACAACCGTGAAACCCGCACTATGCGCGCTGGCAAAATCTGCGGCAGTGGTGGCTGTGCCATCGCTACCCAGCTGAAATTTTATTGCATCAAGAGATTTAACAATAATGGTGCGCGTGTTGGTGGAATCAGCCGCGCTGGTGAAACTGATATGCAGCTCTTCCAAAGTGCCAAAAATGCTGTCATTCACCGAAACAAGCTCTACTTTGGTGGCGATAAAGCCGATGTCAAATATGACAAGGTTTTCACCAATCGCGTCATGGATGATAACATCAGCATCTAAACCAGCTTTAATGAGAAAATGGTCATTATCTCCACCGCCAGTCACTGTGCCAGCACTGGCTGGCGTTGCGCCATCAAGCCAAATGACCTCTTGGCTACCAAATTGCGATGCGTCAGCCTCTGCAAAGTCAACCGCACCTTCCAGTGTGCCATCAACATAAAGATGCCAACCAGCCGTCTGTTCTCCTACTGCTTCTAAATAACGAATAATGCGTGCCATGAATTTACTCCTTTACAACGATTTCACAACTATCTTTTACAATCTGCTTTTGTCTGCGAACCCCTAAACACAAAAAAGCGATACGGGTTGCTTGCACAACCATATCGCTCAATTATTACGAGTTCTTATCGTTTCAACTACACATTAACAAAATTTAATGCAAGCTCTGATTAACCAATACTGAGTCAATTATTTTATCTAGGGCTTTTTTGCCACATAAAGGCCAGCAGGTTTTTAGACAACTTCAGGTGTAGCTGCTTCTTGTGTAAAGTCAATGCTATCGGCACCCAAGATATTGGCAACATAGTTTTCTGTAACATTGCCCTCAGCATCTAATTCAACCAATGTTTTGAGGGCCACACCGCGCACTGGGTCCAAATTGTCGCGTCCGCCAACGGCAACCAGCAATTCAGCAACTGTCAATGGTTCATCAAATGCAATTTCAAAAACCGGCATAGAAAGCTTGTTGCCGCCATAAACTGCCGATTCGCGGAAATGGAAAGTTATGCCACTGAAAGCCACCACATATCCCCCAACATTTTCGGGGTCGTCAAGGATGTCAAAATCAACAGTGATGATAAATTTATCATCGGCAAAATTATCGTCAGGGGTGCCTTGTCCATCTTTCAAAAATGCGTCCAATGTGGTGATAGAACTGGTATCTTCGGTTTTGAACAGAATTTTATCTTCACCGCGTGTAAAGCCAGAAACGCGGGTGTTGCCATCGGTGCCGACCAATTCATCGCCGCTACCATCAAAATTATAGGCAATCGTATCGTCACCACCATCTTCTTGCAATGCAATAACATCATCGCCAGTGCCAGTTTCAATATAATCATCGCCTGAGCCATCAATAATTTCATCTTGGCTATCATCGGTAATCACCTCTTGCGAAGCCGTTTCTTCAGTTAAATCTAATGTTACTGTTTGCGCCTCAGTCTGTTCCGCAGTCTGTGTAATCTCGGTGCGGGCGCGCACATCAAAATTGAATATCAGTATCTCTGAGGTAATTGTGCCGTCGCTATATGTAAAGCGCATAGTATCATCGGCTGGTGGTGTAGCCCCTGGCTCATAAGTAACTTTACCCGCAATAATATCAGCCATTGTAAAAGTGCCGAGAATGCCCACCGTCACGCCATCTAATTTTAATGTGCCAAGCTCGGCCGCAGTGGTGACGGTGAAAATAATCTCGGCGTTCGCATTATCTATATCACTCGCCAATAAATTAAATGGCTTTAATACGATT
>JBPCVS010000166.1:0-14650 GCA_051010295.1 Parvibaculales bacterium
CCATGAAAATCTTTCTCTTTCACTTTTATAGGCAATGTTTATCATAGCGATGATAACATCATGTGTCATCATGCAATATAAATTTAGATGGCAGAGGAGAGCATTTATGGGCGCGTTAATTTTTTGGGGAGCTGGCACGCCACGCACTTTGCGCCCTATATGGCTGGCCGAAAAATTGCAGGCAACAGGCAAAATTAACAAGGATTAAATACCTCAAATAATTTGGAGAACAATTATGAGCAAATATATTTACATACTCACCAACCCAACCATTCCCGATTTGATTAAGATTGGAAAAACGGATAATCTTGATGAAAGATTGAAACAACTTTCAAGGCATGCGGGTGTAGCAGTTCCGTTTGAATGTTATTATTCTTGTGAAGTTGAAGATGGCAACGATATTGAAAAACGCTTGCATTTCGGATTAGGCGACCACAGGATTAATCCGCGCCGTGAGTTTTTTAGAATCAGCCCCGAAAGGGTCAAAATGCTTTTGGAGGGTTGGGCGATTCAAGAAACAACACCTGAAGTAGATATTGCTGAAAGCAAAGAGGAGCTGGATTCGCTCAACCGTGAACGCGCCAGAAGGCCCGTTTTTACATTTTCAATGGCAGAAATCCCCATTGGTTCCGAGATTACTTTTTTGACCGACGACAAGTTTGTCGCTACCGTTGCTGACGACCGTAAAATTGAGTTTAATGGCGAGATAACCTCTATAAATCAGGCAACTTTAGAAATCTTTAACAATCATCTTAATAAAGGACGGAATAATATAAGGGGCACGGAGTGGTGGGTCTTTGATAATGAAACACTCAACGAGCGCCGCGTGAGGCTGGAAAATTAATCCAACGCAAATATACGGGTCGTAATGTCTGAACGCAGAACAATTATTATTGGTGGCGGCTTGGCGGGTGTTACCAGTTTTTATGAATTAACAACACGCAATAGACCCGCCTTGTTGCTGGAGCGCGAAAGCGCGGTGGCGCGTGGTGCCAGCTTTGCCAATGGCGGCATGCTACACCCCAGCCTGCCTGAAGCATGGAATAATCCGCGCATGAGCGGGCAATTATTGGCCGCATTGGCGCACCCCGCCAGCCAATTAAATTGGCGCGATTTATGGCACGCTTTGGGCTGGAGCATTGGCTTTTTGCGCCAAACCACGCCTGCGCGCACCGCCGCCATTGCCCACGCCAATTTTGCACTGGCGGCTTATTCTACGCGCCAGACGGTCGCGCTACAAAAAAATCTCAATCTGCAATTTGCGCACCATGCAGGCGGCAGCGTAAAAATTTTTCGCACCCCCAAAAGCCGTGATGCGGCTTTATATTTGGCCGATAGGTTGGCACCGCATGGGCTCAATTATAAATTATTGCCACGCACGGCACTAGAAAGCGAAGTGCCAGCTTTGAAAAATACCGACCCGCGCATTATTGGCGCGTTGCATTTTCCCGATGATTGGCACGGCGATGCGCGGGTTTTTTGTGAGGCATTATTGGCGACGGCATTGGCCAAAGGCGGTGCAATCCGCACCCAAGCGCGGGTTAATCATTTGCTGGTTGAAAAGGATAAAATTGTCGGGGTGCGGCTGGATGGCGGCGAAACCCTATATGGCGATGTGGTGCTTTGTGCGGGGGTGGACGCACCACAACTGGCCGCCCAAGCGGGGGTGCATCTGCCTATCCGCCCTGTCAAAGGCTATTCCATCACTCTTCCATCCCCTTTGGCTTCCACCAAAAAAACCCCGCGCCTCACCCATGTTTTGGTGGACACCGCTTTGCATATTGGCATCACCCCGCTTGGCCAGATGATACGCATCTCAGGTCTTACTGATTTTGTGAGTATGGCTGATTTTACCAGCACAGACAGGCTCAACCCAAAAAGATTACAGATTTTGCGGCAATTTTTTGCCAAAACCCTGCCCGATATGGCGCAGGCGATAGATTGGCAATCGGCTGAAAATTGGTGCGGCCTGCGCCCCATGTCAGCCGATGGCCGCCCTTTTATTGGGGCTTCGGGGGTTGGCGGGCTATGGCTTAATTGCGGGCATGGGCAGTTGGGTTGGACAATGGCGGTTGGTTCGGCGCGCATTTTGGCCGCCCAAATGATGGGTGCACCGCCCGAAATTGATGCCACAGCTTTTTCGCCAAACCCCGCCCAACGGCGCAACCTATATTAGCCGACTTTTAGGCCGCCCAAATCTAGTGCAACAAATTGCCCTTTTGTTTGTGCCAATTTTGCCAATGTTTTAGCGGGCTTAATATCGGCATTTTCGCTTGCCAATTTTTCCATTGTCGCCAACACTTTATCGGCCCCGACCCTGTCGCCATAGGCCATCGGGCCGCCACTATCGCTTGGCCAGCCATAGCCAAATGACCAAATAACATCAATATCGCTAGGCCGTTGCGCCTTATTATCTTCCAAAATGCACACCGCTTCGTTAATCATTGGATGCACACAACGCGCCAAAATATCATCTTGCGACATTTTTGTTGTGCCACTTTGACCCGTGATGTCGGCAATAATTTTTTCCGTTACGGGCGATGGGCTACCGACCCGATTTTCATCATAATCATAATAGCCCGCCCCAGTTTTTTGGCCACGCCTATCCATTTCGCACAGCGCGTCGCGTATTGGGTTGCCTGTTACCGCACCTTTTTGCCAGCCCAAATCAAGCCCTGCCAAATCTGACATTTGAAACGGCCCCATTTTGAAACCAAAAGCATTAAAAGCGGCATCCACATCCCACGGCATAACGCCTTTATTAACCAGCAAACCCGCTTGTGCTTGCCGTGCCGCCAAAATGCGATTGCCCACAAAGCCCGGACAAACCCCCACCAGCACCGCGACTTTGCCAATTTTGACAGCAATATCCATTGCGGTTGCCACCACATCATCGCTGGTGGCATCGGCGCGCACAATTTCTAGCAATTTCATCACATTGGCGGGCGAGAAAAAATGCAACCCAATCACATCTTGCGGGCGGCTGGTCATGGCGGCAATTTTGTCAATATCCAGTGCCGAAGTATTGGTTGCCAAAATCGCGCCCTGTTTGGCAATTTTATCCAGCTGGCCAAACACCGATTGCTTCACCTCCATTGACTCAAACACCGCTTCAATAATCAAATCACAATCAGCCAGCGCGGCCATATCCAATCCGCCTGAGATGCGGTTCATCCGAATATCAACCTCTTCCACAGGAAACCGCCCGCGTGATGCGCTGCGCTCATAATTTTTGCGAATAACGCCCAGCCCACGCGTTAAAGCCTCATCTTTGGTTTCCACCATAGAGACCTCAATACCAGCCGTTGCAAAATTCATCGCAATACCGCCGCCCATTGTGCCTGCCCCAATAATGCCGACTTTTTCAATTCGGCGGTGCGCCAAATTATCTGGCAATCCGTCAATTTCACGCGCCTGTTGCGTGGCACTATTCATATAATCAGCAATATCCATTATTTTTCCCCTTTAGTGATTGCCCAAACTGCAAAACACATATAGACACGCGCAGCTTTTGGCGACATTATATAAATGACATTATATATAAAAATAGGGAAGTAACAAATGACGATTTCAAAACAACAAAAACCTATCAATTCTGGCTTTGGCGCAAAATCAGAACCCGCCGATATTTTGGCCAATGGGAATTTAAGCGGCAAAAAAGCATTGGTAACAGGCGGCTATTCTGGCATTGGGCTAGAAACCGTGCGCGCTTTGGTGGCGGCAGGTGCCGATGTAACAGTGCCAGCGCGGGATAAAAGCCGCGCCCAAAAAGCCCTAGACGGCATTTTGCCCGAAGATAAAATTGGCACAATGGATTTGAGCGACTTAACGAGTGTGCGCAAATTTGCCGATGATTTTGCCGCCCATTGTGGCGCGTTGGATATTATCATCGCCAATGCAGGGGTGATGGCTTGCCCCGAACAACGCACCGCGCAAAATCTGGAATGGCAGTTGGGGGTTAATCATTTTGGGCATTTTTTGATGATAACCCGCCTGCGCGACAATCTGGCCGCCGCCAATGGCGCACGGGTGGTGGCACTTTCATCAATCGGCCATCGTTTGGGCGGTATGGATTTTGATGATTTGCATTTTACGCAAAGAAAATATGATAAATGGGTGGCCTATGGCCAATCCAAAACCGCGCAATCTTTAATGGCGGTGGAGATGGATGGGCTTTATGAAGCGCAAGGGGTGCGCTGTTTTGGGGTGCATCCGGGCGGCATTTTTACGCCCCTGCAACGGCATTTGCAAAATGAAGAAATGGTGCGGCTGGGCTGGACGCAAGAAGATGGCTCGCCTTCGGAAGTGGCCGCTAATTTTTTCAAAACCCCCACACAGGGCTGCACGACCAGCCTGTTTTGTGCCACTTCTGGCCAGCTAGATGGCATGGGCGGGGTGTATTGCGAAGATGCCGACATTGCCGCACAAGTGGCCGATGATAGCCAAGAGCCTTTTGGGGTGCGCTCATGGGCGGTGGATAGTGAGGCCGCCCAACGCCTATGGGCAGAAACTGAAAAAACCATAGCGGCTTTATAGCCGCGCTAAAAAATATGCGGCCTTATAGCCGCGCCAAAAAATATGCGGCACTATAGCTATTAAGGAGGCAAGATGATTGGACGCTTAAACCATGTCGGGGTGGCCACCCCATCCATTGAGGCGGCGGTGAAAATTTACCGCGATATGTTGGGCGCAACCCATATTGGCGAAAAATTTGCCATGCCTGAGCAAGGCGTTTGGGTGTGTTTTGTTGATGTTGATAATGCACAAATTGAACTGATTGAACCGATAGATGAAAATAGCCCGATTGCGGGTTTTTTGAAAAATAATCCCAATGGCGGCCAGCATCATATTTGTTTTGAGGTTGATGATTTGTTGGCGGCGCGTGATGAAATGCAAGCCAAAGGCGCGAAAGTGCTGGGCGAACCGCGCATTGGCGCACATGGCACACCAATTATTTTTGTGCACCCCAAAGATATGGGCGGCGTGCTGGTGGAGCTTATGCAAAAACCAGAAGCGCATTAAACCCACCCAGCGCAACGCAAGCAATTTTAACTACGGAGAATTTTATGGTTGAGAAAAAACTTAAAGGCCCCAAATTTGTTCGGTATTTTCCACTCGTGCTTGACGCATTACGCAGTCTTGGTTCATCGGCGAAGCCGAAGGAAGTGTGCGACTGGATTCTTGACAATCATAATGTTCCCAAAGATAGCATTGAAGAAACAACCAAAGATGGGAAGTCCAAATTTGAAAAGTATGTGGGTTGGGCACGTTATTACTTAGCAAGAGCAGGTTTGACAGAAATAGAAAAGCGCGGTGTTTGGCTGTTAACCGAAAAAGGGCGAGAAACCGAACTTTCACACGAACAAGCACTCGCACTATTTAAAGAGGTTGATGCTGCTATTCCACGCAATGACAAAACACGCAAACCGTCAGACGCACAAAGCGTGGCAGAAGATGTAGAAAGTGAGGATGCCAGCGCACCAGATGAAGGGGATTATTTTAACCAAAATGAAATTCAAAAACAACTTGTCGAATTACTTCGTAGCGTAAGCGACAAAGGCTTTGAAGAACTTTGCGCCCGCCTTTTGCGGCATATTGGTTTTGAAAATGTAAAAGTAACTGGCAAAGCTGGAGACCAAGGCATTGATGGAGAAGGCTTTCTTCTTATCAATCGCTTTGTGCGCACAAAAGTAATGTTTCAGTGCAAACGTTACAAGAATGCCGTGACACCAAAAGAAATACGCGATTTTCGCGGCGCACTTGATGGCCGCGCCGAACGTGGTATTTTTCTTACAACTGGCACATTTACTCGTGCGGCACGCGAAGAAGCAGACCGAGAGAACACAACAGCGATTGAACTTGTTGATATTGACCGACTGCTTGAATTGATGATTGAGGAAGGGCTGGGCGTGCAGGAAACAAAAGCATTGAAAATTGAACCCGATTTTTTTGCCGCATATCAAAGGGAAGATTGAAATAAAGCATATTTTCTTAGCTTATTATTCCTGTTTGAAAGTCAATCCTGCATGCGCTTCAAGCCGTGCAATCAGCTTGTCGCCCATTGCCGCCGCCGGAGTATAAATGCCGCCTGCCAAATCAGCGCAATCATCAATCAGACATAGCGCGCTTTGTGCCAGCATTTTTGACGTTGAGCCATAGCCGGGGTCCATATCCCCCATAACCGAAACCTGCAGTTGCGCGTCTTTTTGGTCGCCAATTTGTGTGCCGACAAATAGCACATCATAATTGCCCGCTTCCCGCGACTCTTTAGATGGGCCTTCGCCCGGCTTTGGCACATCGGGCCCGGCCAATGGATTATTTGTCGCCAGCATATCGGCCATTTTTTTGCCTTCATCACCCGCGCCTGTCACCATCATTTCATCATATTGAAAATCTGCACCATAAGCATGGCCCAACAAAGCATTGGAGCGGTGGATATTTTTGGTGTTGATGGGTGCCATAATAAAAGGCGCGACCCAAATGCCCAATAATTCATCTTCATAAGGCGCACTATCAACAGGTTGGTCGGCACCCACAAACCCATCGGCCAGCGCGAAAGGATTGGCCAAAACCTCCAACAGGGCGGGGTTTTTTTCAATGGCGGCCATTGTTGCCCCCAATGAGGCCGCCGTGCCGCCAGAAAATTCACCATTCATGGCACGCACGCGCCCGCGCACCCGTGTGCAAGGCGCGGCAAATTTCTCCCGCGCCAATTTTTGTAAAAAATACACCCCCAAATCAAATGGGATTGAGTCAAAGCCGCAAGAATGAACAATGCGCGCCCCCGTTGATTGCGCGGTTTTGCCATGCGCGGCAATCATCTCATACATCCAAGCGGGCTCGCCAGATAAATCCACATAATCTGTGCCAGCTTCGGCACAAGCCGCCACCAACGCACTGCCATAAAGCTGATAGGGCCCGACTGTTGTGCAAATAATTTTGGCACGCGCTACCAATGCACGCAAAGAAGCCGCATCATTTGCATCAGCTTCCAGCAATGGCGTGGCGGGGTCAGCACCAATAAGGGTGCGCACTTCTTCCAGCTTTGCCGCGCTACGCCCCGCCATTGCCCAATTAACCGAGCGGCCATATTGGGCTTGCATATATTCAGCCACCAGCCGACCCGTAAAACCAGTCGCGCCATAAATCACCACATCAAATTCAGCATTTTCTTGCATCACGCATCTCCTTTTTATTGGCGGATTTTCTCTAACTATAAAGCGCGAGCGCGGCTTGTAAAGTGCGTAAAATAAATCAAAAAAATGCGTGACTTGCTCTGATGTTTTGTTAAGCTTCCAACAAATTTGGGAGGGCTATTATGAGTCAAGCATCGGCACAAACACAAATGCACGAGCATATTTATAAAAAACGTCATTACGCGCTAGGCATTTTGGTTGTCATTTACACATTTAATTTTATTGACCGACAGATTTTATCCATTTTGCTTGAGCCAGTTAAAACTGAGCTTGACCTTTCCGACACCCAAATGGGTATGTTGACTGGCTTTGCCTTTGCCATGTTTTATGCCACTTTGGGCATTCCCATTGCGCGTTATGCCGACCGCAGTAATCGCCGCAATCTTATTGTAGTCGCGTTGAGTGTGTGGAGCCTATTTACCGCCCTGTCTGGGCTGGCACAGAATTTTTGGCATATGCTTATTGCGCGTATCGGCGTGGGCGTGGGCGAGGCAGGGTGCAGCCCGCCCGCCCACTCAATGGTGGCCGATTATTATCCAAGCGAACAACGCGCCACCGCACTTGGAATTTATTCATTGGGGATTCCTTTTGGCATTATGTTTGGCCTATTTGTGGGCGGCTGGATTAACGAATTATTTGGCTGGCGCATGGCGTTTTTTGTGGTTGGGGTGCCGGGCTTATTGTTGGCGGTGCTGGCGCGCTTTACCCTGACTGAACCGCCGCGTGGCATGGCCGAAGGCCGCTCTGACACAAGCGACCAGCCTAGCGTTAGGGAAACACTGGTTTATTTATGGCACAAAAAATCTTTCCGCCACATGTCTTTTGCGGCCGCGCTCACCGCTTTTGCGGGCTATGGGTTTGTTGTCTGGGTTCCGAGTTTTCTTATTCGCTCTTTTGATATGAATACTGGTGAAATCGGCACATGGTTTGGGCTGATTTTGGGCATACCCGGCGGGCTTGGCATTGTGTTAGGCGGCTATTTGGCCGACCGCTTTGGCGCACATGACCCGAAATGGTTTTTGTGGACAACCGCCATCGCACTGCTTATCACCGTGCCATTTAATATGATTATCTATCTGGCCACCTCGTCCACCACCGCGCTATTGGGTATGATTATTCCTGTCTTGCTGGGCAATTTTTATCAAGCCACCACCTTCTCGCAAACACAAGGCATCTCGGCTTTGCGGATGCGCGCTGTCGCGGCTGGTATTTTGCTATTTATCATCAACATTATCGGGCTGGGGCTGGGCCCGCAAGCCGTTGGCATTATATCAGATTTGTTTAGCAGCACCTATGGCAAAGAAAGTTTGCGCTATGCACTCTTGCTGTGTGCATTGGTTAATTTATGGGCGGCGTTTCACTATTTTATCGCTGGGCGACATCTGGCAGATGATTTGGTGCACGAATAAACAGGTTTAATTTTTACGCCATTTTTTGAACATATCCACCAATTTGCGGAGTAAAGCCAATTTGCGTAGCAGGGCAAGACTGGCCAGCAACAGCAAAACCAGCATCATGGCGCGCACCAGCAACCATTTGGCTTGGGTGCTAAGGCTGGCCAACATAATCTGGCGGTCGGTAAGTTCAGGAAAACTTACAAGCATGGCATAAATCTGCACATTTTCTAGCACGTCCAAGCCAACCACAAAAATGGGCAAATAAATAAGCGGCCGAAATTGTGTGTGCTGCGTTAACCGCGCCAATATGCCGATAAAAAACACGCCATAGGCCAATGGATAAAGCAGGTCCAAGGTGAGGGTGGAACGCGCATAAAGCAAGCGTCCCACCTCGCCATAGGCCAGCATTTTTTGCTCCACCATGCCACGATCATAATTATTGAGAATATCAAGAATGTCAGCACCCAACTGCGTCGCCAGATATTGAAAAGCGATAATGCAGGCAATCATCACCAAAAAGGCGATAATCAGCGAAAAAGGCCGTTGACAAAACGCAATTATCATTTGCATATTTTCTCCCCTTTTATTTTTTCCAACTTAGCATATTCTAAAAGCTGAACAATTAAAACCACAACCAAACAAAATAGTGAGAGCATTTATGACACAGAATTTTCAGGCGGTGATTTGGGATTTTGGCGGCGTTATCACTTCCAGCCCTTTTGAAGCTTTTAACCGCTATGAACGCGCCAATAATTTGCCCATTGATTTTATCCGCAACATTAACGCCCACAACCCCGACAGCAATAGTTGGGCGCGTTTTGAACGCAATGAAATTGATAGCGCGACCTTTGACCGCGAATTTTTGCGCGAAGCACAAACACGCGACCATGCGGTGCCGGGCCGCGATGTGTTGGCTTTGCTGGCTGGCGATATTCGGCCAGAAATGGTGGCGGTGCTGGACGGGCTGAAAAGCCGCGACTATCGGCTGGCCTGTATCACCAATAATGTCAAAACTGGAACTGGCGCAGGCATGGCACGCAACCCCAAAAAGGCACAAATGGTGCAACAAATTATGGCGCGGTTTGAACATATTATTGAAAGTTCGGTTGTTGGGGTGCGCAAGCCCGACCCCGCCATTTATAAAATGGCCTGTGACAGCTTAAACCTTGCGCCCGCCCAATGCGTGTTTTTAGATGATTTGGGGGTTAATCTCAAACCCGCCGCCGCCATAGGCATGGCAACCATTAAAGTTTTATCCGCCGCCCAAGCGATTGCCGATTTAGCACAATTATTAGGCCATGAATTGCCTTAAATCTCTTAACTAAAATTAGATTTCCTCTAAAATTTTCTCAATTACATCATAATCTCTCGGCTCTGCAGCGGTTGTCAATCCACCCAATAAATCATCTAAAAATCTAACCAATATTTTGAGGTCATCTCCAAAAACCTCTATATCAAGCTCGTTAACATCTAAACATAAAGCTTCCAAATGTTTGAGTTGTCTAAAATGCTTCGAATTTTTTATCTCGTAATTGTGAAGTAAAAATTCTATTTGGTCAGCCAATCGTTGAATTTTTCGAAGGAATAGGCGAAAGCGCTCCGTGTCATCTTGTAAAGAATTGTATAATGCGTAATGCTTTTCTTGGCCACTTTCCCCAGAAAAAAATTCTCTATAACCCGAAATGCTATAGAGCTTTTTTTCCAGTTCATAATCAGCCACGCCTTCAACACATTCAAGCATTTCTGTTATTAGTTCTTTTTTTATTTCGCGATACAAAACACTAAAACTATCTTTCAACATCAAATTCCTTCTTCTCACTGGAATATAGATGACGAGATAATAAAAAATTGCGGAAACAAGGATGCCTATTAGAAATGGACTGGCTATATGATATAAGTTACGCCATTGAAAAGTTTCAAATTGAGTGTAGTGAAATATCGTCAAACCGACATAAGCCACTAGAGCAAATACAAACCAAACCCACACCGAAAAAACCCATCGGCACAACTGATTCAATTTTGACTGTTTATAATCCAGACTCATTCCTCAATATGTTGATACTTCTTCAATTTTACCATCCTTTATTACAATTTTGGCGTTGGCCGCCGATGGAAATGCTCCTATATATCGCCATATCTCAATATGCGGCCCCGAAATTGTCCTATCGTAAGGCTGGCCAAGAATTGAAAGAATTTTTTCTTTCGGGTCGCCATATGAGAGTTTTAAGAGTTTATTTTTCAAACCACCAATTTCACCTGTCGTAGCACAAGCCAGCAAAAGAAACGAAATCATAAACATAATAGGTAGGTTTTTCATCAAATTACCCCTCTCACCAAAACATCACCCCCAATTTAATGCGCGACTGCACCAGAAGGCGGTTTGGGCGGGCTTTTGCGCGGTGCCAGCATCTCCAACACAACCGCCAAAGCCGGCAACACAGTCACCGCCATAATCATATTGATTAAGAACATAAAAGTCAGCAACAGCCCCATATCGGCCTGAAATTTGAGGGCTGAGAAAGTCCATGTGGATACACCAATGGCCAAAGTAAGCGCGGTAAAGACCACCGCCATACCCGTTTCGTTTAGGGTTAATTTGAAGCTGTTGGTTACATCTAGCCCCTCAGAAAGGTGAAACTGGATGCGGTTATAAATATAAAACGCATAATCTACCCCCAGCCCAACGGCCAACACCATAACCGGCAAAGTGGCGACTGTGAGGCCAATTTCCAAAACTTCCATAAACCAATAGCCCATAAAAGTTGCTAGAGTGAGCGGCACACAACAAGCCACTGTGGCACGCCAATCACGATAGGTCAAAATCACCAGCGCGATAATTGTCAAATAAACATAAATCATCATTGGCAATTCCGACGCTTCAATCTCTTCATTAACGGCAGCCTGCACACCCATATTGCCTGAGGCCAACCTTATGCGCACTGGCACAATCTCATGGCTGACAACATCATAACCCGCTTGGGCAACCTGATTAAGCAACGCATCAGGGTCATCTTCATTGACATTATAAGTAATAGCCAATGCAGAAGCGCGCCCATCATCAACAACATCAGTATTGATACCAAGTTTCAGATTGCTTGCATTGCGAATGGGCGGGTCGGTGGTGATAGACAAATTGGCAACGGGTGATGGGTTATTCTCGCGGAAATCGCGCACCGCTTGGATAACATTTTTAATGGTTGTGGCTTTGGCATTATCCAAAAATATCAGCTGGGTCATTAAGGTACATTCTTCATTGAGTAGCCCTGTTGAAGTGCCAATGGGCGAAGTGGCCTGCACCAGCGCATATTTATTGCGCGGCAAAGCCTGCCATTTAAGATTGCCCTCATTAAAGCCAGCACTTGATCGCCGCGCCAAATAAGGCAATGACAACACCAGCGATACGCCATCAACATTGCGCAAATGCCACGAAAACTCATTGAGATATTTCATATAGGAATAGTTGATACAGGCCTCACGCGGGGTTTCGGTAATCACTGTTAACAGATTAAGCCCTAGCGAAAATTTTTCGGCAATAGCGCGACTATCTTGATTATACCGCGCATCTTTGCGCAATTCTGGCGAGCCAGCATGCAACGCCCCGACATGGCGATGTTGGCTTTGCGTAAAGGCGGTAATAAATAAAACCACCGATAGAGCAACCACCCCAATAGCAATGCGTGGATTGGCGATATTGCCAAGTTTTTGCATCAAGCGCACACGAGTAGCCCGCGCACGGGCGGCACGTTCAACAAAGCCTTCGCCAATTTTGAAATAGCTGGCCAGCACCGGCAACATAACAAGATTGGTTAAAATTTTCAGCGCAACCCCGATAGAAGCCGTTATGGCAAGTTCTTGAATCATCTGAATAGGAATTAAAATCAATGTGCCAAAGCCCACCAAATCGGTAATCAGTGCCATTGAGCCGGGAATAAGCAGACCCCGAAAGCTGGCACGTGCCGCCTCTTCACTAGATTTACCAGCAGAAATTTCTGCTGTAATAAGGTTAATTTGTTGCACCCCATGACTCACCCCAATGGCAAACACCAAAAACGGCACAAGAATAGCCAGCGGGTCCAACCCATAGCCCAAAATGTTCAAAATGCCGAACTGCCACACCAAAGAGGTTAGTGAACAAAACAGCGGCAAAAAGGTCAACACAGCCGAGCGGGCATAAATATAAACCGACATAATGGTAAGCAAAAATGCCACAAAGAAAAATTGCACCACAGTGCCAGCCCCATCGGCAATATCGCCAATCAGCTTGGCAAAGCCAATTATTTGAATCTGATATTTATCATTTTCAAATTTATCACGAATTTCCGTTTCCAGCTTTTCAGCCAAATCAAAATAATTGAGCCGTTGGCCAGTTTTGACATCAATATCCAACAATTCAGCCCGCACCATAGCGGCAGAAAAATCATTGGCGACCAACCGCCCAACAAAACCACCCCGCACAACATTATTTTCAATAATAGACAAAGCGGGTTCACAAGTGGTGGCCAAGCTGGCGGTTTTTAGCCGCGAGATACATTGCGAGTCAAGATTATCCACCGTGATTGTGCCGGGTATCACATCATCGGCAACAAAGCCATCTTCGGTAATTTCAAAATAGCGCGAATTGGGTGTCCATAAAGAGGTAAGCGTATGCCGCGCCACGCCCGGCATATAAAACAACGCATCGGTTAAATCTTTATAAGTGCCAAAAAAATCCTTGTTCCAAATTGTGCCTTCGCGTTCTTTCAACACCACAATGATACGATTTGAACCAAATAAGCGGTCACGATATTCCTGAAAAGTGACAATATATTCATGGCCTGACGGCAATTGCTTTTCAAAACCCGCATCCATGTGCAACTGCGTAGCATAATAGCCACCATAAAGCGTAAAAGCGGCAAAAACCGCTAGAATGAATGCCCGAAAACGAAATACGATATTCTCAAGTGTTTTGACCATTTAAGCCCCCAGAATGACCCTTCATATGAAGTAGCCATAATCTCCCTATCATTTAACTAAACATTGACAATAAGCGGCGCTGTTGCAAGCAAAATATCACCAAATTTTGCCCTAAAGCTAATTTTTCGGGGAGAAACGACTATAATTTTAATTTTTTCCACCCAGCAAGGCTAAAATCTCCCGATGGCGTAATTGTTGTGCCCAATCAATCGCGGTGCGCCCCGTCATATCGGTTTCTTCGGGGTGCGCCCCTGCCGCCAGCAATAATTTGACAATCCGCACCTGTCCTGCACGGGTGGCCGAGATAAGCAACACCTCATTGATGCTTCCATAAGCATCAGGGTCTGCACCATTTTTTAATAAATCAGCAACCACCGCAACATGACCATGTTGGACAGCAAGACTTAGCGGTGTGTGCCGCAAGCGCGAGCGCAACTCAAGCCGTGCGCCTTTTTCTAGCAAAAACTGCACCATCGCCAGCCGCCCCCATGCCGCCGCCACATGCAACGCATTGCGCCCATTAGAACCAAGCCTGTCAATCACAAATCCAGCAGAAATTGCAAGTTCCACCGTTTCAATGTCGCCACGCCGTGCCGCTTCAATCAGCGCATTATCCACCAGCACAGGCAGTTGCTGGGCTTTGGCTACATAAATGAATGGAGCACACAGCCCTAATATCAACCCCATGACAAATAATTTTGGGCAAGAGCCTATGACTTGTAACCATCTCATAAAACCGATATATAAAGGCTGAAAGATAAAACGCAAACCCATGTTTCCGAAAAGACTTACTTTGCCAATACGCATTAGCTTTGCCATCGCATTGGCGGGGCTGGGGGCGTTGCTTATTTTGCTATTCATCCAGCCGCCAACCCCGCCCGCCGCACCTGCTTATAATAATCAAATTTCTCTTGGCGGTGCGTTTTTGCTACGCGACCATCATAATAATCGCGTTACCCAAGCCGATTTTATTGGCAATTATATGCTCATTTATTTTGGCTTTACCTATTGCCCCGATGTCTGCCCAACAAGTTTGCAAATTATGGCATCAGCCCTAGATGAGCTGGAAAAAACCGCACCCCAAAAGGCCGCCAGCATCACGCC
>JBPCVS010000167.1:0-3771 GCA_051010295.1 Parvibaculales bacterium
CGGGGTGGGTGCTTGTGATTTTTTTGCGTTGCGGCATCGGGGTCTCCTTGCGATAATTATGATTATGCAGTTATAGATTATGAATGACTAATTTTGAAAGGCATATTGCGTTATAATGAATTCTGAGAAAAAAGACAAAGATAAAGACGAAGATAAAACTGAAGTGATATTGGACAATATCACTATCAGACGTGGTGCGCGATTGGTTTTGCGCGATTTTAGCCTTGCGATAAAATCGGGCGAAGCATGGGCGGTGCAAGGCGGCAATGGGGCGGGCAAAACGACATTATTGCGGCTATTGGCTGGATTGGTGAGGCCGACAATGGGCTGTTTGCGCCTGATAGGGGCAAAAAACTTAGCACAGGCAGGGCATTATTTGGGGCATTTGGATGGGCTAAAAAACTTACGCACCGTGCATGAGGAAATCATTTATCAAGCCGCCTTATATGGCAGCTCACCGCCCCACCCAACAAAGTTTTTGCACATTTTAGGGCTGGCCGAATGTGCGCCCATGCCGATTGGTGATTTATCGGCTGGCCAAAGGCGGCGGTTGACATTGGCGCGATTGCTTTTAGCCCCGCGCCCAATTTGGTTGCTAGATGAACCTTTTACCGCCCTTGATGTGCAAGGCTGCGCATTGGTGGCGGGGTTGGTGGCCACGCATATAAAAAAGGGCGGTATGGCGGTGGTGGCCAGCCACGCACCCCTCAATTTTGCAACACATCATTTGGATTTAGAGGAGAAGAACAATTAAAAACCTTATAATGGCGCAATTTTTAGCACTGAGCTATGCACAAATGCAGATGAGCTGGCGGCAGGGGCATATTATGCAAGCGGTTAGTTTTTTGCTGATTGCTGTCATCTTGTTGCCTTTTGGTTTGGGGGCGCAACTGGCACAATTAAATCTATTGGCTTCTGGTTTGTTGTGGGTGGCTTTATTGATGGCGGTGCTGTTGTCGCTGGACACACTATTTCAGGCCGATATTGAAGATGGGCATTTTGACCAGCTCATTGGCTTGGATTTGCCGCTTGAAACTGTGGTGTTGGCCAAATTAAGCGGCTATTTTATCGCTATTATGGTGCCGCTTTTGGCCAGTGTGCCATTGGCCGCTTTGTTGCTTAATTTGTCGGTGCAAAATTTATGGCCGCTTATGGTGGCCATGTTGGTTGGCACGCCCGCTTTGCTTGGCTTGGGCGGCATTGGCGCGGCATTGGCGGTGAGTGTGCCGCGGGGAGGGTTATTGATGGTTTTGCTGGTGATGCCGCTTTATGTGCCCATTATGATTTTTGGGGCAGGGGCGGCAAATCAGGCGGTGGATAATGTGCCAGATATGACGGCATTGGCGATTTTGGGGCTGATAAGTTTGGCCGCCCTCTTATTATCGCCTATTGCAATAGCGGCAATTTTACGCAGTGCTTTGCGCTAGATTTTGACACAAATATAGTGGAACATTGCGCAAGGTGAAACAGATAGGGCAAAAATAATGTGGGCTTTTTTGGAAAATTTCTCGGCACTTTATGCCAATCCAACGCGCTTTTTGGCACTGGCAAAATATCTGCACGCGCCGCTATGGGCAAGCAGCCTTTTGGTGCTAATTATTGGGCTATTTTGGGTCTCCTATGTGCCAGATGATTATCAGCAAGGGGCGGCGGTGCGCATTATGTTTGTGCATGTGCCGTCTGCGTGGATGGCACTCTTTGGCTTCAGTTTTATTTTTTTCGCCAGCCTATGGGCGTTGGTTTTTCGCCACCCGCTCGGCTTTGTGGTGGCGCGGGCGGCGGCACCTGTGGGGGCAGTTTTCACCCTGCTGGCCTTGTTAACAGGCGCGCTATGGGGGCAGCCAATGTGGGGCACATGGTGGGTGTGGGATGCGCGGCTGACTTCGGTGTTGGTGCTGTTTTTTATCTATCTTGGCTATATCGCGCTATGGCAGGTGATTGATGATATTGGCCAAGCGGCGCGTATCACCAGCATTTTTGCGATGGTCGGTTTTGTCAATGTGCCGATTGTCAAATTTTCAGTTGATTGGTGGAACACTTTGCACCAGCCCGCCAGTGTGTTGCGGCTGGGCGGTTCGGCATTGCATAATGATTTTCTCTATCCGCTTTTATTTATGGGGCTGGGTTTTACATTATTATTTTTTGCCCTCACCCTGACGCGCACCCAAACACATCTGCTCCGCCAACGTTTGCGGGTGCGCCGCCAACAAGCGGGAGAAAATGCCAATGTATAGTTTTTATATTATCGCCAGCTATGGGGTTGTTTTTATTTTTCTGGGCGGGCTGGCACTTATCAGCCTGTTTGACTTAGCGCGGCTTAAAAAACAGCTTGCAGAATTTGAAAAAAACGAAAGCAAAAGCCAATGATGCCCGCCCCTATTATGCGCCCCCATATTATGAGATGGCTGCCTGTGCTGGCCAGCCTATTATTATTTGTGGTTTTTTTGCTGGCACTTTTTGGCGGCGACCCATCGCGCCTATCTAGTGCTTTGTTGGGCAAGCCTGTGCCGCATTTTACCCTGCCTGCGATTGATGGTGCGGGGGTGGGTTTGCGCCACAATAATTCACAAAGCGATTTGCAAATTGGGCGGCCAGTATTGTTGAATGTGTGGGGCAGTTGGTGCGCACCATGCCGCACCGAACATCCATTTTTGATGCAACTGGCGGCAGCAGGTGTGCCAATTTTTGGGCTGAATTATAAAGATACGCCGGTGGCGGCACGTCGCTTTTTGGGCGCGCTTGGTAATCCGTATAAAAAAATTGGGGCTGACCGCAACGGCACAACCGCCATAAAATTGGGGGTTTATGGTGTGCCAGAAACTTTTGTGCTAGATGGGCAAGGCCGCGTTATGGTGCGCCACGCGGGGCCGCTTGACGCACATATTTTGCGCACCCAAATTTTGCCGCATCTCAACATTGCTGATTTTAGTGCTGACTTTAATAAAGGAGAAACACAATGAGTTTTCGTGACCAATCGCGCAGCTATGAGCGCGACTTATCTTTTAGCCAGCGCACACCGCATGATGATTCAATCAAGCGCGGCATTTGCGACCATTGCGGGCTGATAAATTATGTCAATCCTAAAGTGATTGCGGGCGTGGTGGGGGTTTGGCAAGATAAAATTCTTATGTGTCGCCGTGCCATTGAGCCGCGCAATAATTTTTGGACTTTGCCTGCTGGCTTTATGGAACAGGGCGAAACAGTGGCGCAAGGTGCGGTGCGCGAGGCACGAGAAGAAGCCTGTGCGGAAATTATCCCCGACGCGCTGATTGGCATTTATAATGTGGCGCGTATCAGCCAAGTGCATATTTATTATCGCGGTGCGCTGGCCACCCCTGATATTGCAGTGGGTGCCGAAAGCCGCGAAGTCGCGCTGTTTGATTGGGACGATATTCCATGGGACGCGCTGGCTTTTCCCAGTGTTTATTGGGCACTCACCCATTATCAGCAGGTGCGGGGGCAAACCGCTTTCGCGCCTTTCACCGAGCCCGATGATTGGAGCAAAACGCCGGGCTTTGCCGATATTGCCCGCCGTTATAGTGATGATATATAGTGATGATGCTTTCGCCACGCAAAGCCGCGCTTGCGAAATGCTTGGCAAAGAAATGCAAATTACCTATGACTTTTCCTCATCAGAGACCACAAGCGCGTGATTTTTGAAAAGCGGCATTTGCGCCACTATAAAAATAAAGGTCAATGACAAAATACCAAATACTTTGAAATTAACCCAAATATCGGTGCTTTGGGTGCGCCAGATAATTTCATTAAGCA
>JBPCVS010000168.1:0-3035 GCA_051010295.1 Parvibaculales bacterium
AGTTCGGGCGAGAAAGGCAAGCGATAGAGGCGTGGGCGGGATAGTAACGCGCCTTGCGGTGATAATTGTTGCGCCAGAATATAAATCGCGCCGCTTGTATCGCGTGCTTTATCGGGTTCTTCCACAATCGCCCAATGCAATTTGAACGGATTGGGCGGCTGGCTGGCAATCGCCCAGCCGCGCAGATTTTGCCCACCCCAATAGGCCGCAAAATACAGCGCACTCATCAATATAATCATGCCGATTTTAATTTCACGCCGCCATTGGCTGTTGAGGTTGAGCGTTAGCACGAGGGCGGCCAATGCTGCATAGGCAAGGCCAAGCGCAAGCGGTATCGTCATTTGCCGTCTCCATCAAAATCTGTGGGCGCGGCACGGATAAGCAATTTATTATAAGTCGCCAAATTGACCACCTCGCCCAATGCGTTGAGGCGAAAGCGAATGGCGGTTTTTTCGTCCCCCGCGCCCGTCATTTCCACTTTGCCAGTATAAATTATCTGCACAGAGGGGTTCAGCTTTTCCACTTTCACGCGCACTGGCACAGGCAACCCCGTTTGCGCTTTATAATGCAGCAAATTGACAACATATTCGCCTGCGGCAATGCCACGCAGTGAAACAGTTTCTTGGTTTAATGGGTTTTCAATTTTCTGGCCATTGACATTGAGGCGGTCGCCCAGCCACCCCCTATCATCGCGGTCTAGGTGCATCAACCCCGCCTCCCGCGAATCAAACCAAACCAAATTGCCTTCGCCATCTTCAACAATCAAATCAATATCATCAGCATGACCATCGGGCCATTGCGCGGTGATTAAAAATTCTGCTTTGGGATTGATTTTGCTATCGGTGAGGTTGGGGCGGATAAGAATAAAAGCCACCGAAAACATGAAGGCAAAACCCAATAGCGCGTTGAATAAAATATCGGTAAAGGCACTCTGGTCATCATGCGGTGCAAAATAATCTGGCATCAATTTATTGCCCATTATTATTGGCCACATTATTAACTTGCGCTAATTGTTGCATCGCATCACCCAACATTTGAAACTGCACCCGCAACAACAAATGTGCCACCAGCCCGGCCAATGTGGTGTAAAGCGCGACTGCCATGCCGCCGCTCATCGTGGCCAGTGCCGCTTGCAGGCTGGCGGCTTCATAGCTTTTTAATTCGGCAATCGGCGACAGCATTAAAATAAAGCCGATAATTGTGCCAAGCAAACCAAGTTTCAACACGCTATCGGCGGCCAGCCAGCCATGATTAAGCCAACGCGCCAGCATAGCATCGCGGTTTTCGCCCGCGCCAAAACTATCAAAATCGCGTGCCGCTTGCCGTTTTTGCACCCAGCGCAATAAATATAGCCAGCGCATCGTCATCATCAGCCAGATGGCGATAATAACCAGCGAAAGATAGCTACGATCGCCTTGTAGAAAAATGGCAATGAGTCCGCGCTCTTCTAGCAAATAAATAGCAAAAATAATTAGCCCAAGTAAAACGAGACCCTGAAAAAAAGACTGATTTTTCATATTATGCCCATATTTTGATTGCTTGATTATGCAGGCGGCAATTTAAGCACGCTTTTACCTTTTCCAAAAGACTTTTTCCTTTATTTTCTTGCTTGTTATATTTGCAAATTACAGGCACACTTGCGCTTTAGGAAGTGTGGCAATGGCAACAGATTTGGCAGAGGGCGGCGCGGTGTTGCGTGGGCGTGTTGGCTGGTGGGCGATTTTTTTCTACGCATTGCCGCCTGTTGGTGCGGGTTATATGTTCTGTCTGGTGTCGCTCTACACCATGAAATTTGCCACCGATATATTGCTGATTGCGCCTGCTGTGATGGGGCTTATTTTTGGCATTTCGCGGTTTTGGGATGCTATATCCGACCCACTTGCGGGCTATTTATCCGATAAAACAAAAACCCGTTGGGGGCGGCGGCGGCCTTGGCTGTTTGGTAGCATCATCCCGATTTTTGTGAGTTTTTGGATGATTTCTGCCCCAATGGAGGGGCTATCACAGAGCGGGCTTATTGCGTGGATGGCGATTGGCGTTATTGGGTTTTATTCAGCGCAAACAATTTTTATTGTGCCGCATATGTCGTTAGGTGCAGAGCTGAGCGATGATTATCACGAACGCAATAAAATTTTTGGGGCGCGCCATGCGGGTTGGATTGCGGGCTATATTAGTGCTTTGCTCACCATGTCATTGCTTATATCAGCCGAGCAAGAAAGCCCCGAAGCGGTGCGCGCATTGGCGGCGCAACAATCGCTTTATGCCAGCACTTTTTGCATTATTTGCCTGTTTTTATGCGCGGCCTTTGTGAAAGAAAGGTCAGAATTTATCAAGCGACCACCCGAAAAACCATGGACGGCGGCGCGTGATGTTTGGCAAAATAGCCATGCGCGCCTATTGCTCATTGTCATTTTTATTGAAAATTTGGGGTCGGCAACCATCACCATCATCACACTTTATTTTGCCGAATATGTGCTGAAAGCCCCCGCTATGGCACCGCTTTTTATTCTCTCCTATATGGTTTTTTCCTTCATCTTAACGCCCATCTGGTTGCCCTTGGCCAAACGCGCTGGCAAACGCAATTTGTGGATTGCTTCAATGGCGGTTACTGGCTTGGCCTTTGGCGGCATGACTTTTATTCAACCGGGCATGGAATGGTGGCTCATCACTTTGGCGGCCATTGCGGGCGCGGCGGGCGGCTGTGGAGGCACAATCAACCCCTCCATAAAATCTGATATTATTGATTATGATGAATCTGTAACAGGCGAACGCAAAGAGGGCGCGTATTTTGCGGCATGGTATTTTGTCACCAAATTAGCGTATGGCGTGATGCTGACAGTCACTGGCTTTGCACTATCGCTGGCGGGCTTTGTGCCAAAAGCCGAGCAGAATATGGCAGTTGATTGGACTTTCCGCATGTTATATGGCGGCTTGCCTTTTGTTGTTTATCTGATTGGCGCGGTTTTGCTCACCCGCTTTGTGCTGAACGAGGCCGAACATGAAAAAATTAAAAGCCAATTAGCCGAACGCCGCAA
>JBPCVS010000169.1:0-6383 GCA_051010295.1 Parvibaculales bacterium
AGATTGGGGCCGTTAATAATATGCACGCATTTGCTCATCACATTCTCCTCCATTATCCGAGTAAAGGAAGTCGGATAAAAATTCAAGTATAGCAAGTCTAACGCCTTTCCCACGCCCCCCCCTAAATGATGAATGGGAAAAGAATAAACGTCCATCTGCGTTAGCAGATGGCGGCACGTCCCAAGCGGCTGCGTATCCGTGCGAAGCACGGATTGGCGCATAGCTCGCTTGGGAGAAAGAAGAATCAAGGGTAAAAACAAAAACAGGGTGTGAATGGGAAAGAATAGTGCAAAAATAACTAAACTAATCAAAATACGCGAAAGGGAAAATTGTGGACATAATCGTTAATGGCGAGACGCAAATGGTGGCCGACTCCATGAATGTAGCCGAATTGCTGGTGCAGTTGCATGTGCCAGCCGATAAAATAGCGGTTGAGCATAATTTGGAGATTGTGCCGAAATCGCTATTTGCGGCCACGCAGCTTAAAGCGGGCGACCGCATAGAAATTGTGCAATTTATTGGGGGCGGTGCATGAGCAAAACCGCACCACACCAAGATGTGTTAGAAATTGCTGGGCGCAAATTTTCCTCACGGCTGATTATTGGCACGGGCAAATATAAAGATTATGCCGAAAATGCGGCGGCTGCCGAAGCTGCTGGTGCAGAAATTGTGACGGTGGCGGTGCGCCGCGTTAATTTATCCAATCCAGACGCGCCCATGTTGGCCGATTTTATTGACCCTAAAAAATATGTTTATCTGCCCAACACGGCGGGGTGTTTTACAGGCGAAGATGCGGTTCGCACATTGCGGCTGGCGCGTGAGGCGGGTGGCTGGCGGCTTGTTAAGCTAGAGGTTTTGGGTGATGAAAAAACGCTTTACCCGAATATGCCAGAGACTTTTCGGGCTGCCGAATTGCTGATTGGTGAAGGTTTTGAAGTGATGGTTTATTGCAATGACGACCCGATAGCGGCGCGTCAATTAGAAGAGATTGGTTGTTGTGCAATCATGCCTTTGGCTGCGCCGATTGGCTCTGGTTTGGGGATTCAAAACCCGGTGCATATTCGTCTGATTGTTGAGCAAGCCAAAGTGCCAGTGCTGGTTGATGCTGGCGTTGGCACGGCATCTGACGCTGCTATCGCTATGGAACTTGGGTGCGATGGCGTGTTGATGAACACTGCCATTGCCGAAGCTAAAAACCCGATTTTGATGGCAGGTGCCATGCGTCACGCAGTGTTGGCGGGCCGCCAAGCATATTTGGCGGGGCGCATGAATAAAAAACTTTATGCCGACCCCAGCTCGCCATTGGGCGGAATGATTTAGCTAGTCGCTTGTTTTTTCCCTTGCGCGGTCTGTTTTTGCTTTTAGTTCCGCTTTTTCCCTTGCACGGCCTGTTTTTGGTTTTGCCTTCCTGTTGTTCTTTCTCCCAAGCGAGCTATGCGTCAATTATGCTCGCTTCGCTCGCATAATGCGCAGCCGCTTGGGACGTGCCGCCATCTGCTGGCGCAGATGGACGTTTGTTCTTTTCCCATTTAACAATTTTTTTGCTTCTACTTTTGAGTATTTTTTCTAGCAAGCATGATAATTTCCTGCAAATCATCGGCGGTGGGTGCGCCGGGATAAATTTCGCCATTAACCACAAAAGCGGGTGTGCCAGTAATCCCCAATTTGCCCGCCAGTGTTGCAATATCTTCCAGTTGGGCATCAATCCTTTCGCGGTTTTTCTCAATTTTTCGCGCCAGTGTTTTTTCGTCCAGCCGCATCTCGCGCAACACTTTAGAGATAGCCGCATTGCTGGCCGCGCTTGATAGGGTCATCAATTTGGTATGATAGATGAGATATTGCTGGCTGTTTTCCATCACCAGTGCAAATTCGGCAGCCCTGCGTGAGGCAGGCGACAAAATAGGGAATTCCTTAAATATCAGCCGCACATCTTTATTTTCATTGGCGGCCATGAGCAGTGGCTCAAAAGCGCGTTTGCAATAGCCGCAATTATAATCAAAAAATTCAACAATGGTGATGGGTGCGTCTTTCGCGCCAAAAAAGAAGTCATCTTCGTTGTGGTAGAGCATGTTAGCATTTTCAACAACCGCCCTTTGTTGCATTTGTGCTTCTTGCTGGCGAAAATGCTCCTGCATGGCTGTTAGTGCATTGGCCAATGCTTCGGGGTTTTCCATAAAATAAGCTGCAATCAGCTTTTCAACTTCTTGTTTTTGCTGTTGCGACAAATTATCTGCCTGTGCTTGCGCGACAGCCATAAATAATATGATGCTGATGATAATAGGTTTGAATTTTCGCATTTACTTCTCCCTTACGCTACTTTATCTCACTATCTTCTTTTTGGCCAACTAGAGGCCGTTGCTAGAATATCGCGTGCATAAATATGTTCAACCGAATTTTTGGGCAGCCCCCGCAAGGCGCGTTTGGCATGGATAATCGCTTGCTGGTTACGCAATAGCGCGTAATATTCCGCCAATGCCCATTCAGCATAAGCCACGCGCTCCAACTGTCCAAAAGCTTTGGCGAGTAAAAAATAGGCGGCTATTGTGTCGGGTGCAAGGCGCAAAGCTGTGCGTAAATTTTCAACCGCCGCTTGGTAAAAAGCCTTATCGGTCCCGATTATTTCTAGCTGACATCCAGCCAATCCAACATAAAATAGGGCTTCATCAGGCATAAGTGCAATGGCTTTTTTATAAGGCGTGATGCCGATTTTGGCGCGGCCTGCTTCGCAGGCAACTTGGCCTTTCAATTCATAAAAATATGGATTATTGGGGGATTGAGCAATCAATGTATCAATCAGGGCAAGCGAGGCATTGGTGCTACCTTGCCGATGCAGAGCAATGGCGCGGGCATAGCGGCCTGTCAATTCATTATCATTGGCATAGTGGCGCAAAGTCACCGATGGGCGTTCCAAAAAGCCGTAAATTTTTGCTTTAACAAGGTCATGGCGTTTTTGCAATTCGGGCGGGTCTTTTTTGCCCCGATAGGGCGAATGGCGCGCCCCTTCTTCATAGGCCGCCACGCGGTGACGCGACAAAGGGTGCGAGCGCGCATAGGGGTCTTGATTAACTTCGTTCAGCACTTCTTGGCCGGCCAGATTGTCCATCATCGCAATAAGGCCATCGGGCGATTGGCGGGTAAGCTGCAATAATTGCAAAGCCGAGCCATCGGCGGCGGCTTCTTGCCCACGCGAATAAGACAAAAAAGCGCGTTGCGCCACTTGTTGACTGCCGGTTATCAGTGCCAAGCCGACATCGCCAGCACCAGCAAGAATTGACCCAAAGCCGAGTATGGTGGCAATCATGGCAGGGCGTTGAACATTGGCCACCGCACTAGAGGTGCGCGCCAAATGCCCGCCAGTAATATGGCCGATTTCATGCGCTATCACACCAATCACCATATTGGGGTCGTCAGCTTGTAAAATCAGCCCTGTATTGAAAAACATATTTTGTCCACCCGCCACAAAAGCGTTAAAAGCAGGATGGTTAATCACACCGATATTAACGTTTTTTGGGTCCAGCCCCGCCGCCAGCAAAAGTGGACGGCTATAATCGTGCAATAAATTTTCAATCTCGGCATCACGCACCGCTTGACTATGCGCGGTGTTGATGTTGTTAAAAAAAATGATGCTAAAGAAAAAAAATAGGCAGGCTGTTTTCCAGCCATTGCGCCAAATAAGGCGTATCATAGAGTGCGATATATCGTGTTGTGGTATCATCATATCGTTACAAAAGTGCCAAAAATTACGACATTATCAAGGCAATCACCCAATAATCATTCAGCTATGCGCCCTATTTTACTATTTTTCTGCTGTTTCGGGTGCGTCCATCGCGGGTTTTACGTCAGGCGTTTTTGATACGACATCAACTGGCGCAGAAGCAAGCACAGGCTCATCGCCATTTTTAGTGTCGCTATGGTGTTGGTTTTGCTCACCCGCCTGATTGGGTCGCCGCCCGCGTCTGCGCCGTCTTTTGGGTTTATCAGAAGCAGTTTCAGTGGCTTCTTCTGGGCTATTTTTATTCGGCTGAGTGTTGGTGGTGGTGGCCGCAACCTGCGCCCCGCTTTGTGCCGTTTCATCATTGCGCGTTTCCTCACCATTGCGATTACGCCCGCGCCCGCCGCGCCGCCGTCTTTGGCGGCGTGGTTGTGCATGACGTTGGGCTTGTTCGCTTTTTTGTTCATTATCAAGCGCGGCTGTAGGGTTGCCTTCCATGCGCGTAGAGGCAGAACTGCCCACTTGGTCGGGCAAAGTGAAAGACATTTCCATTGCTGTCAGCTTATTATCGGTTAGCACCATAATGGTTACATTGCGCCGTGCTTCGGTTTCGTTGAGTTGCTGGCGTTTATGATTCAGCAAATAGCTGGCAACATCTTCTGGCACATGCACCGATAAGGTGCCGCTTTCATATTTATCAAGCTCTTCTTCAATATGTCGGAGAACATGTAGGGCGCGGCTTTCTACCGAGCGCACCATGCCCGCCCCATTGCAATGCGGACAGGTTTCGCTGCTGCCTTCCAAAACGCCTGAACGCATGCGCTGGCGTGACATTTCCAACAGACCAAAATTTGAGATATGACCCACCCGCAACCGCGCCCGATCATTTTTTAGGGCATCTTTGAGGCGTTTTTCAACAGCGCGATTATTGGCGCGTTCTTCCATATCAATAAAATCAATTACCAAAAGGCCAGCAAGGTCACGCAATCGCGCTTGTCGTGCCACCTCAACGGCAGCCTCTAAATTGGTATTAAGCGCGGTTTTCTCAACCGAGTATTCGCGGGTTGCACGGCCAGAATTAACATCCACCGCCACCAATGCTTCAGTCGGGTTAATCACCAAATATCCACCCGATGGCAAAGCCACAACTGGATTGAACATTGCCGCCAATTTGTCTTCCACGCCATGTTCCTTAAAAATCGGTTCGGGGTGTGTGTGTTGTTTCACTTTGCGGGCATGGCTGGGCATCAATAATTTCATATAGTTGCGCGCTTCTTTATAAGCCTCTTCGCCACTGATAATAATTTCTTCAAAATCTTTTGAATAAACATCACGAATACACCGCCGAATAATATCGCTCTCCTCATAAACAAGACAGGGTGCGGTGCTATCCATCGTTTTATCGCGCACTTCTTCCCACAGGCGCGAAAGATATTGCCAGTCGCGGCGAATTTCCGTCAATGTGCGCTGCGCACCAGCCGTGCGGACAATCAAGCCCATGCCATTTGGCACCTCTAATTTACTGACAATGGTTTTTAGTTTTTTGCGGTCTGCCCCATTGGGAATTTTGCGCGAAATGCCGCCGCCACGTGCCGTATTAGGCATCAACACACAATAACGTCCCGCCAGCGATAAATAGGTGGTTAGCGCGGCTCCCTTTGTGCCGCGTTCTTCTTTTAGCACCTGCACAAGAATAATCTGGCGGCGTTTAATGACTTCTTGAATTTTATATTTGTGGTAAAGGGCGCGTTTATTAACAGGTCGGGCGGTTTCTTCCTGCGCGTTTGGGTTGAGCTGTTCCACCGTTTCGCTCTCATTCTCGCCATTTTCTTGCGTTTCAGCACCATCAGAAGCGGGTGCACGCGCTTCATCGCTGGCTTCATCATTGGCCGCATGTTCGGCTTCTTCTGCGGCATATTCTTTGAGCAAAGCTTCGCGGTCGGCCACAGGTATCTGATAATAATCGGGATGAATTTCGCTAAAAGCCAAAAAACCGTGGCGATTGCCGCCATAATCTACAAAAGCTGCTTGTAGAGAGGGCTCTACACGAATAACTTTTGCTAAATATATATTGCCGCGCAAAGCTGCTTTGGCACGACTTTCAAAGTCAAATTCGTTAAGTTGATTGTTTTCGGCTACGGCTACGCGGGTTTCTTCCGGGTGGCTGGCATCTATAAGCATGGATTTTGCCATTAAAGTCTCCAAAAGCACGCACCAGATGTAACCCACTAAATAATGGGT
Organism: Parvibaculales bacterium; assembly: GCA_051010295.1. Classification (GTDB taxonomy): domain Bacteria; phylum Pseudomonadota; class Alphaproteobacteria; order RS24; family RS24; genus JBPCVS01. Next base: position 5,954 of record JBPCVS010000169.1, read on the forward strand.
ATAATCCGTGCGGTGCTATAAAAAATAAAAATGCGGATAGGCTGGCCGACTGTTTGGCAGGCTGTAAAAATCTAAATAAAACGTGCATTATATTGTCTCGCCAGTTTCCGTCTGGTTTGCTGGCCCTCATAGCCAAGCGAATAAACCAAAATTATAAGCTTATGGACTCATCATCCTGCTGGCTCTGTATCATAGATACAACCAACAGCAGGCGTTAAAGCCTTATTAACTTAAATAGTCTTGTAATGCCTTGCTGTGCATGATGCAAGCATTTGTTGATTGGCGTGTGCTTTTTGGCTTGTTACAGGCTGTTTATGTCATGTTCTAACATGCAAAAGAGAGCAAAAAGTTATATAATAAAACGAATCAAATCATTTCTACGTCTTTTATTGGGCAAATCTGGTGACTGATATTTATAGGGTTAATGCCT
>JBPCVS010000170.1:0-3368 GCA_051010295.1 Parvibaculales bacterium
CAAATGGATAGTGCCAATAGCGATGAAGCGTTGCACGAAATCGCGCTTGACTTGCGCGAGGGTGCCGACATGGTGATGGTCAAGCCGGGCATGGCCTATCTTGATATTGTCTATCGTTGCAAAACCGAGTTTCAAGTGCCGGTTTTTGCCTATCAAGTGTCAGGCGAATATAGCATGTTAGCCACCGCCATTGCGCAAGGGCATTTATCCGACAAAGTTATTATAGAAACTTTATTAAGTTTCAAACGCGCTGGTGCAGATGGTATTTTGACCTATTTTGCCCGACAAGTGGCGCAACAGTTAGCCAGTGGCTAAAACGCCCAAACCAAATTGAGTCCAGCATGGCGATATTGATGTTGTTGCCAATTCAGATGCCAGCTTAGTTTTTTGCCGGTGCGCGTAATCCACACCCCATAGGGCGTTTGCTGCGGCATAAGTGCATAATGTCGGTTTTCAAACACCACCCCGCCCCCAGCTTGCCTCCGCGTGGGCACCGATAAGCGCAATTTACCCTCAACAAAATGCAAGGGCTGGCCAATTTCAAATGACCAATTATGCCGCGCCACCCCAACGCGCATTTCATAAGCCTGCAAATTATCGCTCTGGTTAACAAAGGAATTATCCCCCCCAGCAATTTGGCTATAGGCGGCATTTAATAAAACCGTCATATAGGTTCTCTGCCCGATATTGCGCTGATAATATAGGCTGGCGAGGTGCGAGTTTCCCGCGCCCATATTGAGGCCGCCCAGCCCCGCACTACCCAACAACCCATAGGTTTCATGCAACAGGCCAAGTTGCAAACGCAGGTCACCATTTTTGAGTGAAAAATTATTTTCAATAATAAGAGCCAGCGCGTCTTGTGGTTGCTGCTGATTATCGGTGCGGGCATGCGCACCCAATGTCACCAATCGCCAGCCATGCGGCCGCGCCCCCCATCCATTGACCACCCCACCTGACAAGCGCGTATGCGCTTGCCCGAAATTGGTCAAAAATGGATGGATTGTCGCCGTCCGACCTAATAATTGGTCGAGTTTGACAAAATCCCACACATGCAACTCTAAAGGGTACGCCGCCAGTTGCACTGTCATTGTGGGCGGGGCGCGCACGCCCTTTCCGATTGAGGGACGGAAGTTTGGGCGCGTAAAGTGGTGGGCGCGCAACAGCGGCGCGCTAAAAGGCGTGTCTAGCCCATCAAGCAAAATAATGTCTTCATTTTCTAATTGCTCTAGCAATTCTTTTGGCAATAACCCGCCATTTAATGTGTTATCTTGTGGGCGCGACACGCCGCCATTGGGCAAGGGCAAGGCCAAATCTCCGACTGGTTCTAAAGCGGCCCGCGCATTAACCAACCCCTGCCCATAAATTTCAGAAGCCGCATAAATGCCAGACTTGTCAGCCGTCGCCAGCAAACGCGCAGTATATTCCGCCGCCGAAAGTTGCGTGCCAAATGCCTCACGCATCAAGGCCAACACCCCGCTTACATAAGGCACAGCAAAGCTGGTGCCATGCACAACATGATAATTATCAGTTGTGCCAGCACTGGCCACCTGCGTAAAAGAACCGTCCGCATTGCGGTCGCCGGGTGCGGCCAAGCAATAATCTTTCATCGCACCGCATTTATTGCTCTGTGTGCCAAGCGCACCGCTTTTATCAACGCCAATAACGGCAATAGACAAGCCCACCAAATTAGGAAAGAAAATTGGCCAACCAGCATTTATGGCCACTTGGTCAGCACTTTTATTGCCGCCCGCCCATACATGAATCGCACCACCCGCCGCCATTTGCTCATAAAATTTAGGAAAAATAGCGGTTAAATAGTTGCCTTGCGCCTCTAGCAATTCTGGATTAATGCGCGATGAATAGCCCCAGCTTTGATTGATTATAGTCGCGCCTGCATTTTTTAACTTAACCACCGCATCAGCCAACATCGTATCATTAAGGTCTAACGCGCCCCGACTATTTAAGGGTATGGAAAACATAGCAATTTTTGCATTAAAAGCCACGCCCTGCATCCCTGCGCCCGCCCCACGCCGCCCCGCCGCCACACTCGCCACGCCAGTGCCATGTTTTAAGTCATCAGTGTCAAAATCAGCTAGCTCGGTGCGGTCATTCAACACAATATCTGCACCCGAAAACTCAGCATGATTTTCGTCAAGCCCGGTATCCATAAAACCAATAACCACATCACGGCCACTCACGCCCAACGCATAGGCCGCATCAGCCACAATCATTGATAGCCCAAGCTGGCCGCGATATTCATCATTATCCGCCCAATATTCTGGCGTTTGTGTGGGGTCTGGCTCAGCAATTTCTGGCTCAGGTTCATTGGTCTCTTGGGTTGGCGGATTTACAACTATCTGCCCCGCCTCAGGTGTTGCCAAGGCAGGCGGCGCATTAGAACTTGAACCAGCGCATCCCGCAAGAATGGCCAAGACAATCATAAGAAAAAATAGGCGGCATAAATCAGCCGCTTTGCAACGATACTCACACACAATACGCAACACACAATTTTAATACGCAACAAACACTATTCTAAAAATAGCTATATAAAGCTATAGTTACGGAAACATTTTAATCTTTTAGATAAGAAATGAAAAGCTTTTTATTTTCAACAATCACTCTTTAGTTAAAGTTATTTTCTTTTATTTTAATTATCTTTAATTGCCCTTAAACGCGCAATCAAACTTGAAGTATCCCAGCGACCGCCACCTTGTTTTTGTATTTCCTGATAATAATCCTTAACCAGCCGCGTGACTGGCAGAATTGCACCATTTTTTCTGCTCTCATCCAGCACAATCGCCAAATCTTTCACCATCCAATCAACCGCAAAGCCAAAATCAAATTCATTATCAATCATCGTCTTGTGGCGGTTATCCATTTGCCAGCTTTGTGCCGCGCCTTTGGCAATAACCTCAATCACCGCATGGCTATCCAATCCCGCTTGTTCAGCAAAATATAGCCCTTCGGCCAAGCCTTCCAGCAAGCCCGCAATGCAAATCTGATTAACCATTTTGGTTAGTTGGCCTGCCCCCACCGCGCCCATCAAGCGCGCCGCCCGCGCATAGCAATTTAGCAAAGGCAAAGCACGGGTAAAATCAGCCTGTGTGCCGCCCGCCATAATGGTTAACGCGCCTTTTATCGCTCCCACCTCGCCGCCTGACACTGGCGCGTCTAGCATTGAACACCCTGCTTGTATAAGCTGGCGCGACACATCTCGCGCCACATCAGCCGAACTTGTTGTATGGTCAACCAGCAAACCCCCTTGCTGTAGCCCCGCCAACACGCCATCATCACCCAAAATTACAGCGCGCAAATCATCATCATTGCCAACACAGGTGAAAATAATTTCTGCCGCTTGCACCGCTTCA
>JBPCVS010000171.1:0-7745 GCA_051010295.1 Parvibaculales bacterium
ATAAAAAGTACCACATCAGCACTTTGAATGGCATTTTTAACTTGCTCATTTGTGGCATTCATCATTTGCTCCATTATTCTATTTGCTCTGTTTATTTGTTAGGTGCGGCAGTTTGCAAAGCCAGCGCGTGCAGCGCATCACCCATTTTTCCCTTGAGCGCATCATACACCATTTGGTGCTGTTGCACCCGCGTTTTTCCTGCAAAGCTGGATGATATAATATGCGCGGCATAATGGTCGCCATCGCCGCGCAAATCGGTGATTTCCACCTGCGCGTCTGGCAACGCCTCGCGGATTAACTGCTCCAACTGTATTGCACTCATCGGCATAATTGCCCCATCCATTTATTTATCTATCGGCCTAAACTTACTTGCCCGCTATCATTGGCCCACATAATCAGGCAACCAGCTTTCATGCGCCTTCGCCAATTCTGCCACAGATATGCGGTGCTTGTCACCGATTGTCAATTCCGCCCCGCCAGTTTTACCCAGCAAAATGAGCGGCAATTTCTGTTTTTTGGCGGCGGCTTGCAGTTTTTTGCTCTGTTTGGTGGCCAGCACATAGCGGCTTTGGTCTTCGCCAAACCAAAAGCCCGTATCGCCCGTCTCTTCTATTTGACAGCCAATTTGATGCGGCAAACACATCTCGGCCAGTGCCACCAATAGCCCACCATCAGAAACATCATGAGCGGCGGCAATCAATCCATCGGCAATGGCTTGGCGCACAAAAACCCCATGCGCTTTCTCATCGCGTAAATTAACAGGCGGTGGTGCGTAAAGCTTTGTCTCGCCATGCAACAGGCGGCTATAAAGCGACATACCCAAATGCCCGCCAGATTGTTTTGGGGTGATGCCCAGTGCAAAAATTTCTAGCCCCGCTTCGGCAAAAGCCATGCCGACCGCTTGGCGGTAATCTTTTATCAATCCAACCCCGCCAATGGCTGGCGTGGGCATAATGCCTTGCCCATTGGTCTCATTATACAGCGACACATTGCCTGATACGATTGGATAATCCAGCGCGTGGCAAGCTTCGCCCATGCCTTCCAAACAGCCGACAAATTGCCCCATAATATCGGCGCGTTCGGGGTTGCCAAAATTCAAACAATTAGTGATGGCCAGCGGGGTCGCGCCAGTTGCCGATATATTGCGATAGGTTTCGGCCACCGCCTGTTTGCCGCCTTCCACCGGGTCGGCCAAACAATAGCGCGGGGTTACATCGGTGCAAATGGCCAGTGCCTTTTGGCTGCCATGCACACGTATCAAAGCCGCATCGCCGCCCGGGCCGCCCAATGTGTCGCCCATCACCATGCTATCATATTGTTCATAAATCCACCGCCGCGAAGCCAATTCACTGCACCCAATCAGCTTTTTCAAATCGGCCATCAGCTCCATATTATCGCCCATTATGGCGGGCTTAAAAATTGGCGCGGCTGGGGTTGGCACATAGGGGCGGTCATATTCTGGCGCGCCATCGGCCAACGGCTTTAGCGGCATATCGGCAATAATCTGCCCCGCATGCTCCACAACCATGCGATTGGTGTCGGTCAATTTGCCAATAATGGCAAAATCCAGCCCCCAGCGCGAAAAAATCGCCTCAGCTTCACCCTCGCGATTGGGCTTTATCACCATCAACATACGTTCTTGGCTTTCCGATAACAGCATTTCATAGCCCGTCATGCTGGCCTCGCGGCATGGCACTTTATCAAGGTCAAGAAAAATGCCGACATTGCCCTTATCGGCCATCTCCACCGAAGAAGAAGTCAGCCCCGCCGCGCCCATATCTTGAATGGCGATAATCGCGTCTGAGGCCATAAGTTCCAAACAGGCTTCTAGCAATCTTTTTTCGGTGAAAGGGTCGCCCACTTGCACGGTTGGGCGTTTTTCATGCGCGGCATCGTCAAATTCGGCAGAGGCCATTGTCGCGCCATGAATACCATCGCGGCCAGTTTTTGAGCCAACATAAACCACTGGCGCGTTTTTGCCACTGGCGGCGGCATAGAAAATTTTATCTTGCCGCGCCAGCCCAACACACATGGCATTAACCAATATATTGCCATTATAGCTGGCATCAAAATTAACTTCGCCACCCACAGTTGGCACACCCATACAGTTGCCATAGCCGCCAATGCCATGCACCACACCGCCCAGCAAATGCCGCGTTTTTGGGTGGTCTGGCGCGCCAAACCTCAAAGCGTTCAAATTGGCCACAGGCCGTGCGCCCATCGTAAAAACATCGCGCATAATGCCGCCAACCCCAGTGGCCGCGCCCTGATATGGCTCAATAAAAGAGGGGTGATTATGGCTTTCCATTTTGAATATGGCGGCATCGCCATCGCCAATATCAATCACGCCAGCATTTTCGCCCGGCCCTTGAATCACCTGCGCGCCTGTTACAGGCAGTTTTTTCAGCCATTTGCGCGAAGATTTATAAGAGCAATGTTCCGACCACATAACGGAGAAAACCCCCAGCTCGGTAAAATTGGGGGTGCGCCCCATCGCGCCAACCACCATGTCATATTCATCTGGTGTCAACCCATGTTCGGCCACCAATGCGGGCGTGATTTTTGTGTCGTTAATATGCGTCATATAAATGCGTCCACCAATCCAGCAAAAAACTGCTTGCCATCTTCGCCGCCCAAAGCCGCCTCAGTGTGGCGTTCGGGGTGCGGCATCATGCCCAATGTGCGCCCAGTTTTGTCGCAAATGCCAGCAATATCAAGGCTTGCGCCATTGGGATTATCGCCATGCGCATAGGCAAACACAATTTGCTCATTATCTTGTAGGCTTTTCAGCGCGTCTTCGCTGGCGCAATAATTGCCCTCATTATGCGCCACTGGCATAATAATTTCCGCCTGTTTTTTATATTGTTTTGTAAAAATGGTGCGCGTATTTTTAACCAGTAGCCGCGTGTTGCGGCACACAAAATTTAAGCTGGTATTACGCATCAACACGCCCGGCAATAAGCCACATTCGGTTAAAATCTGAAACCCATTGCAAATGCCCAACACGGCAGTGCCTTTATGGGCTTGGGCCACCACTTCGCGCATTATTGGACTATTGGCGGCCATCGCTCCACAGCGCAAATAATCACCATAGGAAAAACCACCGGGCAGCACAATCATATCGCAAAGCGGCAAATCGCTGTCGCCATGCCACACCATAAGCGGCTTTTTGCCTGTGGCGGCCTCCAGACACACAGCCACATCGCGGTCACAATTTGAGCCGGGAAAAATAATCACCGCCGCTTGCATAAACTACTCCACTGCATCAGTGTCAATATCAATCCGATAATCTTCAATCACCACATTGGCCAGCAATTTTTCACACATATCGGTAAGGTGTTGGCGGGCGGCATCTTCAGAAGCGGCCTCAAGGTCAATTTCAATCAGCTTGCCTTGTTGCACACCCTTTATGCCGCCAAAGCCCAACTGACCAAGTGCTTTTTCAATGGCCTTGCCCTGCGGGTCAAGCACGCCTTCTTTGAGGGTTATATAAATTTTTGCCTGCATTGCTCCACCTTAACGCACCAAAACCGGCCCCTTTTTTTTGCCCTTGCCGCCACTATCCACCAACACGCCCAGCCTTTGTGCCACTTCACGATAGGCATCTACCAGCCCGCCCAAATCTTCGCGAAAGCGGTCCTTGTCCAATTTTTCATTGCTGGCAATATCCCACAAGCGACAACTATCGGGGCTAATCTCATCGGCCAACACAATGCGCACCTGCTCGCCGTCCCATAAGCGGCCAAACTCCATCTTAAAATCAACCAAGCGAATACCAACACCTGCAAATAACCCAGTCAAAAAATCATTCACCCGCAAAGCATGGCCAGTCATTTCTTCCACCTCGTGCGGTGCGGCCCAGCCAAAAGCATTAATGTGGTCTTCGCCAATAAGCGGGTCGCCCAGCGCGTCATCCTTATAATAAAATTCAACAAGCGGACGTGGCAAAGGCTCGCCTGCTTTCAGCCCCAGCCTGTCAACCAGCGAACCCGCCGCTACATTGCGTATCACCACTTCAAGGGGAATAATCTCCACTTGTCGCACAAGCTGCTCGCGCATATTGAGGGCTTTGATAAAATGTGTCGGGATACCAATTTGCTCAAGGCGGATAAAAATATATTCCGAAATCCGATTATTCAACACGCCTTTGCCGTCAATAATTTCATGTTTTTCATTATTAAAAGCCGTTGTGTCATCTTTGAAATGTTGCACAAGGGTGCCCGGCTCGGGGCCTTCATAGAGGGTTTTGGCTTTTCCGTCATAAATGCGGCGACGTTTCGGCATTTGGGGTCTCCTGTCGGGAAATTATATCATAGAAAATACAAATGTTTCTAATAAATCTCTATTTCTCAAAAACGCGGGTAAAAATCCTATCCACATATTTGAAATGATAGGTAAGGTCAAATAGTGCGTCCAACTGCTCATCACTCAGCACCACATCTTTGTCTTTTTTTAATAAATCAAGAAACTGCCCCTCGCCGTGCCAAACGAGCATAGCATTGCGTTGCACCAGCGCATAGGCCTGTTCGCGGCTCACCCCCGCTTGCGTGAGTGCCAACAAAACCCGTTGCGAATGTACCAATCCGCCCAACTGGTCAAGATTGGCCTGCATGCGGTCGGGATATATCAGCAAATTTTCAACCAAGCTAGTCAGCCGCGCCAGCGCGAAATCTAAGGTGATGGTGGCATCGGGGCCTATCATGCGCTCTACAGAAGAATGAGAAATATCGCGCTCATGCCACAATGCAACATTTTCCATCGCGGGCAAGGCCATGCCACGCACCAGCCGCGCCAGCCCGGTCAGATTTTCACTCAACACTGGATTGCGCTTATGCGGCATGGCAGAAGAGCCTTTTTGCCCTTGGGAAAAATATTCTTCGGCTTCCAGCACTTCGGTGCGTTGCAAATGCCGCACCTCAACTGCCAGCCGCTCTATGCTAGAGGCAATTACCCCCAAAACCGCAAAAAACATGGCATGGCGGTCACGCGGAATAATTTGCGTTGAAATGGGTTCAACCGCCAGCCCCATTTTTTGCGCGACATGGGCTTCTACGGCTGGGTCAATATTGGCGAAAGTGCCAACCGCACCAGAAATCGCGCACGTGGCAATCTCATCACGGGCGGCTTGCAGGCGGTGTTTGCATCGCTCAAATTCGGCATAGGCTTGCGCCAATTTTAGCCCAAAAGTGGTTGGCTCGGCATGGATGCCATGACTGCGCCCAATGCAGGGGGTCATTTTATGCTCAAAAGCGCGTTTTTTAAGCGCGGCCAGCAAGGCCTTCAAATCAGCCAATAAAATATCGGCGGCACGGCTCAGTTGCACATTAAAACATGTATCTAGCACATCTGATGAGGTCATGCCCTGATGCACAAAACGCGCCTCTTCGCCCACATGTTCGGCCAAGCTGGTCAGAAACGCAATCACATCATGCTTCACCTCGCGCTCAATTTCATCAATGCGTGCCACATCAAAACCGCCGCGTTCGCGCACGGCTTTGGCGGCTTGGCTTGGCACAATGCCCAGCTCGGCCATTGCGTCCATCGCATGGGTTTCAATTTCCAGCCAGATAGAAAATCGGCTTTCTGCCTGCCAAAGGGCGGTCACTTCGGGGCGCGCATAACGCTCAATCATGAGCAATCTCCTATCGGTTCAACAGATATATAAATGAGTCGCATATAAATTTATATCTGTGCCTCAAATAAGCTGTTGATTGCGAAAACTATATTCCGCATTGCGCCCTATAACCAGATGGTCATGTAGCTTTATATTAAATTGTTGTGCCAAATCGCGTAGTCGGTGCGTCATATCAATATCCGCCCGTGATGGCGATGGGTCGCCGCCTGGGTGATTATGCACAATAATAATGGCTGAGGCATCATGTTGCAGTGCGCGTTTAATAACTTCACGCGGATAAACTGGCGTGTGGTCCACTGTGCCGATGGCCAGTGTCTCATCGGCAATAACCCGATTTTGCTTATCTATAAATAGCACATGAAATTCTTCAATGCGTTTTTCGGCCATTTTAGCACGACAATAGCGTATCAAATCATCCCAACTGGCAATCAAATCACGATGCAATACCCGCGATTGGCCAAAACGTAAGGCGGCTTCTTCAAAAATCTTAAAATCCAGCATAACATGGGGGCCAATCCCAGCAACTTTTTGCAGTTTTTCCTTTGGTGCGGCCATAACAGCAGATAAATCGCCAAACTCATCAATCAAAATATGGGCAATTTCCTTCACATCTTTGCGCGGAATGGTGCGAAACAAAATCAATTCCAGCAATTCATGGTCGGCAACGCCTTTGCCATTGCTTTTCATAAACCGTTGTTTGAGACGTTCACGATGGCCAGTGCGAAAATTTTTCTCTTTTGCTGGTTCTTTATCTTTTTGTTGTTTTTGCTTCACCTTCAGCACCTATCTATGTGTTTTGCTGGTGGGGGGCATCGCGCCCATTCAGCGATTGGGTAAAAATTTCTACCCCAGTGGCGGTTACGCCGATTGAATGTTCATATTGTGCCGATAGGGTGCGGTCGCGGGTTACAGCCGTCCAGCCATCGGCCAAAACTTTAACGGCAGCTTTGCCCAGATTAAGCATCGGCTCAATGGTAAAAAACATGCCTTCGCGCAGAACAAGCCCATCGCCAGCTTTGCCATAATGGAGAACATTTGGCGCGTCATGAAAAACGCGGCCAACCCCATGCCCACAAAAATCGCGCACAATGGCCATGCGGTGCGCTTCGGCATGGGACTGAATGGCCGCGCCAATATCGCCCAATGTAACATTTGGCCGCACCAGCTCAATGCCAGCCATCATAGATTGATAGGTCACATCCATAAGTTTTTGTGCCTTCACCGATACATCACCGATGGCAAACATGCGGCTGGTGTCGCCGTGCCACCCGTCAAAATAAAGCGTCACATCCACATTCATAATATCGCCATCACGCGCAATGCGGTCGCCGGGAATACCATGACACACAACATGATTTATTGAGGTGCAAACCGACCCGCGAAAACCACGATAATTAAGCGGAGCAGGCACCGCCCCCAAATCGCAAATAATCTCCAAAGCGCGGGTGTCAATTTGCTTTGTCGTAATGCCGGGTTTAATAAAGTCGCTCAATAAATCTAGGGTTTTTGCAGCGCGTTGGCCAACATGCCGCATTTTTTCAAAATCGGCGGCCTCGTGCAGTTTTATCTGGCCAGTATTTTTGAGCGGGGCAATGCCCGCATCAATATAATTCATTTTTCTCTCCTGCCTTGCATTTACCATAATGGCGGTATATTTGTCACTTATTTTACAAATGGAAAAGAATAAACGTCCATCTGCGCCAGCAGATGGCGACCCGTCCCAAGCGGCTGCGCATCCGTGCGAAGCACGGATTGACGCATAGCTCGCTTGGGAGAAAGAACAACAGGAAGCTAAAGCCAAAAACAGGCCGTGCAGGGGAAAAGAATCGCGCCCATACCTCTTATTTGAAAACACTATTTGCTAGTCTTTCAATTTCAATGCCCACATTTTCGGCCTCGCTAATGGCAGATGGTTTGCCTAAACGGATACGCAATTTGGCGATGCGTTTATCTTGCATTAGCTTTTCGGCAATCATATCGGCTAAGCTTTCAATCAGGTCATAATGTGTTTCGCTGAGAATTTGTTTTATTTGTAATACAAGTTTTTCATAACACACCACATCATCAATTTTTTCTGGTTGGGCGGTTGCATTTTCCAGCACCGCGACAT
>JBPCVS010000172.1:0-4515 GCA_051010295.1 Parvibaculales bacterium
GCTGGGATGTAATTATTATTGGTGGCGGCCATGCTGGCTGTGAGGCGGCAGGGGCGGCGGCACGGTTTGGTGCGCGCACATTATTGGTGACCCATAAATTGGAAACAATTGGTGAAATGTCGTGCAATCCAGCCATTGGTGGCGTAGGCAAAGGCCATTTAGTGCGCGAAGTTGATGCGTTAGATGGGCTAATGGGGCGGGTGGCCGATGCGGCTGGTATTCAATTTCGCCTGCTCAATCGCCGCAAAGGGCCAGCGGTGCAAGGCCCGCGCACTCAAGCTGACCGCAAATTATATCGCACCGCCATGCAACAAGCGATAGCGGCAACCGATAATTTGAGTTTGCTGGCCGCGCCAGTTGATGATTTGCTGGTGGAAAATGACCAGATTAAAGGGGTTGTTACGGCTGCGGGGGAAATTTTGAGAGCGGCTTGTGTGGTGCTGACGACGGGCACTTTTTTGGATGGCATTATTCATATTGGTAACCAGCGCATTGCGGCTGGTCGGCGTGGCGAAAAGCCCGCTTTGGCATTGTCTAAAAGGCTATACGCGCTCGCTGAAGCAGCCAGCAAAGAAAAAAGCAAAGAGCGCGCATTTATGTTGGGGCGCATGAAAACTGGCACACCTGCGCGGCTAGATGGCCGCACCATTGCCAAACATTGCCTTGAAAGCCAGCCCGCCGATGCCGACCCTGTGCCATTTTCATTTTTAACCGAAAAAATTACCACCCCGCAAATCGCCTGCCATATTACGCATACCAACCAAGCGACTTATGATATTGTTGCCGCCAATGTGCGGCAGTCGCCAGTTTATTCTGGGCAGATTAGCAGTGTTGGGCCGCGCTATTGTCCGTCACTTGAAGATAAGGTGGTGCGGTTTCCCGACCGCGTGGCGCATCAGATTTTTTTAGAGCCAGAGGGCCTAGATGATGAAACCGTCTATCCCAATGGTATTTCCACCGCTCTGCCCAAAAAGGTGCAAGAGGCTTTTATCCGCACCATTAAAGGGCTGGAAGAGGTGCGTATTTTGCAACATGGTTATGCCATTGAATATGATTATATTGACCCGCGTGGGCTGTTGCCAAGTTTGGAAAGCAAATTTTTATCAGGGCTGTTTTTGGCTGGGCAAATTAACGGCACAACGGGCTATGAAGAGGCGGCAGGGCAAGGGCTGGTGGCGGGGCTGAATGCGGCACGGCGGGCTGGCGGCCAAGCGGCGGTGATTTTTGATCGTGCCGAAGCCTATATTGGGGTGATGATTGATGATTTGGTGACCCGCGGTGTAAGCGAACCCTATCGCATGTTCACCGCACGGGCGGAATATCGCCTGTCTTTGCGTGCCGATAATGCCGACCAACGTTTGACGGCAAAAGGGCGGACGGCTGGTTGTGTTGGGGCGGTGCGCTCGCGTCAATTTGATAAAAAAATGCAGCATTTAACGGCTGCGCGTGAATTTGCCAATAGCCAGCAGCTCACCCCCAATCAAGCGGCACAACATGGTTTGCGCTTGCGTGCCGATGGGGTGCGCCGCTCTATGATGGATTTGCTGGCTTATCCTGATATTGACTGGCAGCAATTAGTGACGATATGGCCAACAATGCAGGATTGGTCGGCTGATATTCGCGCTCAAATTGAGACAGATGCGCGTTATGCGGGCTATCTTGACCGCCAACAGGCCGATATTAAAGCTTTTCGCCGCGATGAAAATTTGCACTTGCCGAAAAATATGGACTTTCTTAATTTGGCAGGAATGGCAACAGAAATTCGCCAAAAATTGGACATAGCGCGGCCAACAACTTTAGGCCAAGCGGCACGACTAGATGGCATGACACCTGCGGCATTGACCTTATTATTGCATCATGCCCGCAAAAACACCGATAAAACCCCCGCGTTAAGCGAAAAAGCTTAATGGCTGTCGCGCCCACCGATTATTCGGCCTATTCTGATAGTCAATTTGCCGCGCAGTTCAATGTTTCACGTGAAACAATGGCGCGATTGACTGATTATGTCGGCTTATTGGGCAAATGGCAGAAAAAGATAAATTTGATTGGTCCAGCGACTTTGCCGCATATATGGACGCGCCATATGGCGGATTGCGCCCAGATTTTTGAACGTGCTAAACTGGAAAATGGCGATGGGCGCGGCATTTGGCTGGATTTGGGCAGTGGGGCAGGTTTTCCCGGCTTGGTGGTGGCTTTGTTGCTGGCTGACCAACAAAAGAGCGCGCAAGAAAACACCCAAGAAAGCTGCGTGCATTTGGTGGAGGCCGACCGCCGCAAAGCCGCGTTTTTGCGCACTATTATCGCCCAAACCACCGCCCCAGCACGGGTGCATGCAATGCGGATTGAGGTTTTGATTGCAAAACCGCCCGCTGAATTAAAAAATGTAAATTTCATTACTGCTCGTGCGCTGGCACCTTTGCAGGAATTATTGTCTTATGTGGTGCCTTTTTGCAATTCGTCCACAGTTGCGTTGCTTTCTAAGGGGCGGGCGTGGCAAGAAGAATTGACGGCAGCCCAACAAATGTGGAAACTGCAGGTGCAAGATTTTGTAAGTTGCACCGACCCAATGGCGCGTATTTTGGCCATACGGCATGCGGCATTAAAGTAAAATGAACGGATTATGGAGATTGGATTGACTGACTCGCCAAGCGCACCGCCGCCAATATGGCAACAATCAGCACCAAACCCGCCTGAGCAAGCACGGCCCGCAGGCGGCACCCGCATTTTATGTGTGGCCAACCAAAAGGGTGGCGTGGGCAAAACCACTACGGCCATCAATCTTGGCACAGCTTTGGCGGCCATTGGTGCGCCAGTTTTATTGCTTGATTTAGACCCGCAAGGCAATGCCAGCACTGGGTTGGGGGTGGAGCAAGAGGCCCGCCGCACCGATACATTTGAGTTATTATTGGGCGAAATTGTGGTGGCAGAGGCCATTCACCAAACGGCCGTTCCGGGATTAGACCTTATTCCGGCCTCTATGGATTTATTAGGCATTGAGGTCGCATTGGCCGATAATCCGCGCCGCCTATTGCGCCTTGCTGACGCGCTGAAAGCCTTTATATGCGGCAAGAACAGCGATATGGCGGATGATAAAACCAAGCCAAATGTGCAGCACTGCCCCTATCATTATGTGCTGATTGACTGCCCGCCCTCGCTGAATATGTTAACGCTTAACGCAATGGGGGCGGCACAATCGGTGTTGGTGCCGCTACAATGCGAGTTTTTCGCCCTTGAAGGGTTAAGCCAGCTTTTGCACACCATTGAACAGGTTAAATCTGACCTTAATCCAAAACTGGATATTCAAGGCATTGTGTTGACCATGTATGATGCGCGCAATAATTTATCGGCACAGGTGGAGGCCGATGTGCGCGCCCATTTTGCCGCCCTTGTCTATGATACGTTGATACCGCGCAATGTGCGGGTGTCAGAAGCCCCATCTTTTGGCAAACCAGCCTTGCTTTATGATTATCAATGCGCGGGCAGTTTGGCCTATATGCGGCTGGCATCGGAGCTTATTACCCGCGAACGCGCCCGCGCTGGGGCTGCGGCATAGATGAGGAGACAATTATGAAGTCACGCAAAAGGGGATTAGGGCGCGGTTTGTCGGCTCTATTGGGCGATGCCGCCAGTGGGCAAAATAATGCTGAAAATACCTCTGAAAACGCAAAAAAGCCCGAAAATGCGGCTACTTCAAGCCAATTACAAGAGCTTGGTATTGACCAGCTAAGAGCTGGTGCTTTTCAACCACGGCACGTTTTTGACAAGGTAGAATTGCAAAATCTGGCCGATTCATTGTTACGCGCTGGCATGGTGCAACCCATTGTTGCCCGCCCCTTGCGCGATGGAAAATATGAAATTATTGCCGGCGAAAGACGTTGGCGTGCCGCGCAATTGGCCAAATTGCATAATGTGCCCGTGTTGGTGCAAAATTTTACTGATGGCCGCGCATTAGAAGTGGCCATTATTGAAAATGTGCAACGCAGTGACTTAAACCCAGTTGAAGAATCAGAGGGTTATCAAAGGCTTATGGATGAATTTGACTATACCCAAGCTGATTTGGCGGCCACCATTGGCAAAAGCCGCAGTCATATTGGTAATATGTTGCGGTTGGCACGGGCGAGTGCGGATATTAAGGCGCATCTGGTGGCAGGACGTTTGAGTATGGGGCATGCGCGGGCTGTGTTGGGGCATCCACAAGCCGACCAGTTGGCTATGAAAATCATTGCCGAAAATTTGAGCGTGCGCGATGCCGAAACATTGGCGGCGGATAAAAAGACCAATCACGCGACAAACCCGCAGAAAACAGGCAAAAATAAAGATGCCGATACGCAGGCAGTGGAAAAAACACTGGCCAATCATCTGGGCTTACGGGTGGATATTAATGATAGAGGCGGCAAGGGTGAAATGCGTATTGGCTATCGGACTTTGGAGCAATTAGATGCCCTTATCAGTCGCTTGATGCGCCGCTAAACCAGCCGCATTTCAGCTATTTTTAGCGTTTTGCCGCCCGTGCCA
>JBPCVS010000173.1:0-3323 GCA_051010295.1 Parvibaculales bacterium
CCCCACCACCAGCATTGAAATTTTAACGCCAGATTTTTTGCGCAAAGATGGCGCGTTGGAGCAAGTGGTGGCGGCACGTCCCGATGTGTTTAACCATAATTTGGAAACCGTGCCGCGCCTTTATTTGGGTATTCGCCCGGGTGCGCGCTATTTTCACTCGCTCAATTTGCTTAAAAATGTCAAACAGCTTGACCCAAGCATTTTTACAAAATCAGGCCTGATGGTAGGGCTGGGCGAGCACCGCGAAGAGGTGATGCAGGTGATGGATGATATGCGTTCGGCTGATATTGATTTTATCACCATCGGCCAATATCTGCAGCCCACCCGCAAACACGCCCCGATTGACCGCTTTGTGCCACCACAAGAATTTGAGGCCTATGCCAGCACCGCCCGTGCCAAAGGCTTTTTGATGGTGTCGGCCACGCCGCTTACGCGCAGCTCTCACCATGCCGATACCGATTTTGACCGCCTGAAAGCCGCCCGTGATGACAAGCTGGCTGACAGGCTGGCCGCAAATTAAATGGCCAAAATGCACCATATCAGCCTCACGCGCCACACGCCCTACACGCCGCAACAATTATTTGATTTGGTGTGCGATGTGGATAGCTATCAGCAATTTGTTCCCTATTGTTGTGCCTCGCGGGTGGTGTCGCGCCAGTCCACGCCAACTGGCGCGCTTATGTGTGCCGAGCTGGCGGTGGCCTATCGGTTTTTGCGTGAAACCTATAGCAGTCAGATTATTTTAAGCGACAGCCCGCTTGCCGTGCGTATTGAGCAGCTGCGCGGTCCGTTTCGGCATCTGCAAAATTGCTGGCAATTTGAAGCCGCACCGCCCAGCAAAGCGGGCAAAAATGGCTGTATCGTGCATTTTGATTTGCATTTTGATTTTGCCGTGCCGCTTTTGCGCCATGTGGTGCAGCCCATCATGCCGCGTGTTACCGAAAAATTTATCAGTATTTTTGAGGCCCGTGCCGCCACCATTTATGGCACGAAAATATCACAATCGGGCGGTTAACATATCCATCGCGGCATCCACCGTCGCCAGCCGCACTTGCGCACGGCCAATCGCACCAAATTGCTGGCAAATATGCACAATGCCAGCTTGCGTGGCGGTCGCCATGTGTACTGTGCCAACGGGTTTTTCTGCCGAGCCACCGCCCGGCCCGGCCACACCAGAAACCGCAATCGTCAAATGCGCGCTGCTCATATCAAACAGATTTTGCGCCATCGCCTGCACGACAGGCTGGCTCACCGCGCCATGTTCGGCCAACATATCGGCTGGCACACCCAAAATCTCGCGCTTGGCACGATTGGAATAGGTTACAAAACCGCGCCCCACCACCCGTGATGAACCCTCTATCTCGGTAAGCAACGCACTGATAAGGCCGCCCGTGCAAGACTCCGCCGCCGCCACCCGCCAATGTTTTTCGCCGCATGCCGCAAGCAGTTGCGCGGCTTTGGTGGTCAAATTTTTGTCAAACATAATGGCTCCTATAAAAGCTTAAAAAATTGCGCGGCCAGCAATAGGGCGGCGGCCAAAATGCCCGCCAATATATCATCTAGCATCACGCCCTGTGCGCCCGCTAGTTTTTTGTCTGCCCAGCGCACGGGATGGGGTTTGAGAATATCAAATAGCCGAAACAATATAAAGCCCAGCGCAAATCCTGATAAGGTGAGCGGTGCGGCGGCCAGTGTTAGCCATTGGCCTGCCACCTCGTCAATCACAATAGAGGCGGGGTCTTTATCCTTATCTTTATCACCCGCCAGCCAAATATGCGTTGCCCATAACCCCATAATATAAGCCAGCGCGGCGGCGCATAATAAACCCAGCGCGCCGCCAAAGCTGGCAATCACCCAGCCCAAAAACGTGGCGGCCAACGCGCCCCAAGTGCCGGGCGCAGGGCGCAACAAACCACAACCGCCAAAGCTGGCAACCAGTGCGGCGGGCGCGAAAAACCGCAGATGTGGTGGTAATTTTGCCAATTTAATCATTTTCCGCGCTCTCATTGTCGGGCGGCATAAGCAGGGTGAGCACTGCTTGGGCGGCCAGCCCTTCGCCGCGCCCCACAAAACCCAGCCCTTCGGTGGTGGTGGCCTTCACCGATATTGCCTTTTGCGACACCCCCAATAGTTGGGCGATGCGGGCGCGCATAGCGGCTTTGTGCGGGGTTATTTTTGGTGTTTCGCAAATAATGGTGAGGTCGGCATGGGTGATTTTCGCGCCCACCTGCGCCGCCAAATCAACCGCATGGCGCAAAAATTCGGCTGAATCGCGGTTTTTATTGGCGGCCTCATTGGGCGGAAAATGCTCGCCAATATCGCCCATCGCCAGCGCACCCAACAGCGCATCGGTGAGCGCATGTAGCGCAACATCGGCATCGGAATGGCCAAGCAAAGCGCGATCATAGGCAATTTTTACCCCGCCCAATAGAATATGCTCGGCACTGCCCACCGCGCCAAAACCATGCACATCAAAGCCAGAGCCCGTGCGCGGCATAAGCATATTTTGTGGCGGTGCAAAATCCGCGCTATGGGTGAGTTTGATATTGGCCGCATCGCCCGCCACCAATGCCAAAGCCAGCCCCGAAAATTCTGCCACTGCGGCATCATCGGTCAAGCTGTCCAATATGGGTTGCGCTTTTTGATAGGCCGCATAAATCGCCTGATAATGAAACGCCTGCGGGGTTTGCGCTTGCCACAAGCCATCGCGAGAAATGGTGTCAATAATTTGGCCATTATCGGCTTGTTTTAAGGTGTCTGTTACCGCCATAGCGGGAATCGCTCCCGCCGCCGAGCCTAACCCTGTCAAACATCGCTGGATGAGGGCGGCCTGCACAAAAGGCCGTGCCGCATCATGAATAAGCACTTGTTTGGGCGCGATTTTTGCCAATGCCGCCAGCCCATGCAAAACCGAATGTTGGCGGGTGTCGCCGCCCACCACAGGCGCAAGCAATTTGTCGCTGTCTATGGTCGCAATGGCTTGTTCATAAAGCGCGCTATCATCGGGGTGCATCACCACCAGCACGGCATCTATAGCCGAATGTTCCACAAAAGCGCGTAATGTGCGCGTTAGCACCATATCGTCCCGCTTATCTGGCGGCATATCTGGCATCATTTGATATTGCTTTGGTATATCGGCATGGCGACCTTTAGCGCGTTGGCCACGCCCAGCCGCAACAATCAATCCGCAAGTGGTAACATTTTTCATAATGGCAAACTATCGCACCCCTATCCGCTTGTATATCGCCTTATTGTGCGATGTGTGGGTTATTTTCAGTTTGTTTTATAGTATCTTGTGCTATAATTGCCTGTATTTTAGGCAT
>JBPCVS010000174.1:0-5167 GCA_051010295.1 Parvibaculales bacterium
ACACATCGCATTGCTCTGGCGCAAGCGCAAATAAATGCTGGGCTTCAATAAGCTCTAACCCTTTATTCATCATGGTTGCACTATCAACAGATATTTTCGCCCCCATATCCCAATTTGGGTGCGCGATAGCCATTTCTGGCGTTACCTGTCTTAAAGCCTCCAGCGATGTTGTCCGAAACGGGCCACCAGAAGCCGTTAACACAATTTTTTCAATGGCACTTTTCTCAATAGAAGTGGGTTTATGCCCCTGTAAAAGCTGAAAAATGCCATTATGCTCGCTATCGGCAGGCAGAATTTCTGCGCCATTTTCTTGCGCCGTCTCCATAAGCAACGCACCACCAGCCACCAAACATTCCTTATTCGCCAGCACAATGCGCGCCCCTTGTCGGATCAATTCAAATGTGGGGGCTAAAGCCGCAAATCCTGTAACCGCCATCACCGCCAAATCAACCGATATTTTTGCCGCCTGCACCAGCCCCGCCGCACCACATAAAATTTCGCCCGCAAAATCAGGCAAAGCGGCCACCAGCCTATCGCGTTTGGCCTCATCATCAATCACCAAAAAATCTGGCTGCCAATGAGCTGCCAAATCTGCCAATTTTTCAACATTATCTTTGGCGGTTAAAATTTTGACATTATATCTTTCTTTATGCTGGCTGATAATATCAAGCACATTGTCACCAATTTTGCCGCTCGCGCCAAAGATAGAAACTGTCTGCACCTCTGCCATCTATCGGCCTCCAACAAAAAACAAAGCATCAATGGGCGTTGTGCCATTTATCAGCACCAGAATATGCAAAAACACCAACACAGCGATAAGCCCATCTACCCTGTCCAAAATGCCGCCATGTCCGGGCATAAGATTGCCGCTATCTTTGCGGTTATATTTGCGCTTGAGATAGGATTCAAATAAATCACCAAATTGTGCAACCAATGCTATGCTCACTGCCAGAACCAGCATTTTATTAACATTCGCCTGCGTTAAGGCAAAATGCGGTGATGCCATAAAAACCATGTGGCTTGCCACTGCCACCCCTGCCGCGCCTGCCACCGCGCCCAACAACCCTGCCCAGGTTTTGCTGGGCGATAGGCGCGGGGCAAGTTTTGCACCACCAATAAATTTGCCACCAAACATAGCAAAAATATCCACCGCCCAAACGCTTATCAGCACATAAAAAATGACGATAGAAGCCAATTCACCAGCCATCACATATAAATAAAACGCGGCCAATAATGGCCACCCAATATAAAGCAAGCCACCCATCATCGGGGTCATCCGCACGCCGCCCACACAAGCCAGCCCCGCCCCAAAACACAGGCTGACAAGCAATAATGCCAGTGCATTTTGTGGCGTAGTCATCGCCGCCACTAGCAAATGTGCAATAAGCAGAAACGATAGGCAAAAACCATCACGATTTTTATGGCCTGATTGCAAAAGTGCCGTCCACTCATAAGCCATAAAAATGGCAGCAATTATAAGCAACGCAACAAAAGCCGCCCCGCCCCAATAAATGGGCAATAAAACAAGCGGCAAAAGCACCAAAGCAGTGCGTATCCGCACCGCCAGCCCAGCAAATTTTTTCTCTGTTTTATTCACCTAAAAGCCGCCTGACCGTGTTTCAACTGTGCCATATCTGCGCTCGCGCTGCCGATAATCTTCAAGGGCCGATAGCAAATCATCGCGGGTAAAATCTGGCCATAGGCAATTGGTAAAGAAAAACTCACTATAGGCCAACTGCCAAAGCAAAAAATTGCTGATGCGGTGTTCGCCACCCGTGCGAATAACTAAATCAGGGTCGGGCAAGCCTGCGGTTAGCAATTCTTGTTCCAAAACTTCTGGCGTGATGGCCGAGGCATCTAAGGTGCCAGCCAATGCGCGCCGCGCCAACCGCGCCGCCGCATCTGCAAGCTCTTGCCGCCCGCCATAATTAAAAGCAATTTGCAAATACATATTGCTATTATCAACAGTCAATTTTTCAGCACGATCAATCAACCCGACCAAGCGGTTTTCTAGCCCACGCCGCCGCCCGATAATGCGCACCCGCACCCCATCGCGGTGCAATTCGGCCAAATCCGCCTCAATATAACGCTCTAGTAAGCCAAATAAAAATTTAACTTCGGCTTCGGGGCGCGTCCAATTTTCGGTAGAAAAAGAATAAAGGGTCAAATAAGGAATTTCCAATTCACCCACCTCGCGCACCACACGGCGCACTGTTTCAACGCCTTGGCGATGTCCTTCTTTGCGTGGCAGTGCATGTTGCGTTGCCCAACGTCCATTGCCGTCCATAATAATGGCCAAATGACGGGGGAAAGAGCTCTCAGACGCACTCATAAAACGATGCACCGGTCATACTTGCCGGATTTCTTCCTCTTTTGTTGCCAATGTTTCGTCAACCAATTTGACAAATTTATCTGTTAGGCTTTGCACATTATCAGCCAAATTTTTGGCTTCATCTTTTGAAATATCGCTATCTTTTTCAGATTTTTTAATTTGGTCCATACCATCACGGCGCACATTGCGCACCGCGACACGCGATTGCTCGGCATAGCCGCCCGCCACGCGCACCAATTCTTCGCGCCGCTCCTCATTGAGTTCGGGTATCGGAATACGGATTGTCTGCCCCTCCGTCATCGGGTTCAGCCCCAAATTGCTTTCCCGAATGGCTTTTTCAGCCAGCCCAACTTGGTCCTTATCCCAAATTTGCACACTGAGCAGGCGCGACTCTGGCACAGAAATTGTGCCAATTTGCGCAAGCGGCATTTTTTGGCCATAGGCCTCCACAATAATTGGCTCAAGCAAACTGGCACTGGCACGCCCAGTGCGCAGGCCGCCCAAATCAGCCTTAAAAGATGCTACAGCCCCCTGCATGCGGTGTTCAATATCATCAATATCAAGGCTCATTATGTTTCCTTTCTGCTATCGCGCACTCATTGGCCTTATTGCACAATGGTACACTGGCCAGTCCCTTGCAAGACATTTACAAAGCCACCCATCTCCAAAATGGAAAAAACAACAATCGGAATACCATTTTCCCGCGATAGAGAAACCGCCGATGCGTCCATGACTTTCAAATCATTGGATAACACATCCATATAGCTAAGCTTATCATAATGTTTGGCCGCCGAATCTTTTTTCGGGTCGGCACTATAAACGCCCGCAACATTGGTGCCTTTCATCAGCGCATCACAATTTAATTCGGCTGCGCGCAAAGCCGCCGCCGTATCGGTGGTAAAAAATGGATTGCCCGTGCCAGCCGCAAAAATCACCACCCGACCTTTTTCAATATGCCGCATGGCACGGCGGCGAATATAGGGTTCGCAAATTGTCGTCATTGGAATCGCCGATAAAACGCGGGTTTGCGTGCCTTGCCGTTCTAGGGCGTTTTGCATGGCCAGCGCATTCATCACGGTGGCCAACATGCCCATATAATCGGCACTAGAGCGGTCCATACCATTGGCCGCGCCCGACAGTCCGCGAAAGATATTGCCGCCGCCAATTACCATACATATTTCTGTGCCAAGCGCGATGGCCTCGCAAACCTCGCCAGCAATGCGGTCAACAGTGGCCACATCAATACCATATTGCCCTTCGCCCATCAGGGCTTCGCCCGATACTTTCAGCAATATGCGTTGATATTTCTTGCCCTCAGCCATGTTGCCCCAATCTCTTTTGTCTCACTATAACAGGCATCGCAATATGACAGCTGCGTAAAACTTTTTAGCGGTTGCCCATTGTGGCGGCAACTTCGGCGGCAAAGCCAGCATCTTCGCCTTTTTCTACGCCTTGCCCAAGCTCAAACCGCACAAAACCCGCCAGCTTAATCTCATCGCCAATATCACTGGCCGCCTGTTTCAACAATTTCGCAATACGGGTTTCGCCATCAATCACAAAAACCTGTTCCTCCAGCACCACTTCTTCATAAAATTTACGCAAGCGACCCTCTACCATTTTTTCAATAATTTCGTCAGGCTTGCCGCTTTCTTTGGCTTCCGAAACCAAAAGCGCACGTTCACGCGCCACATCTTCGGGGTCTAAATCAGCCACTGTTGTCGCCAATGGGCTGGTGGCCGCCACATGCATTGCTAACTGCCGCCCTAGCGCGCTCAACTTGTCTTTATCGCCCTTTGACTCCAGCGCAACCAGCACCCCAATTTTGCCCAATCCCGCAGCTGTTTGGCTGTGCATATAATCCGCCACCACGCCATCACCAACTTGCAAACGTGCCGAGCGGCGCACCGTCATATTTTCACCAATTGTGCCAACCATTTCTTGCACATATACCTCAACCGACTGGCCATCACTATTGGGAAAATCAGCCGCCAGCAAAGCACTATGCGTATCGGCTTTTTCCAGCACCACGCCAGCAATTTCGCGCACCATATTTTGAAAAACCTCATTGCGTGCCACAAAATCAGTTTCCGAATTAATCTCAACCAAAGCCCCCACGCCTTTGCTGGCATCGGCCATCACGCCAACCAACCCTTCAGCCGCCACACGGCCAGCTTTTTTGGCCGCTTTGGCCAGCCCTTTGGTGCGTAGCCAATCAATCGCGGCGGCAATATCGCCATTTGTTTCATTGAGGGCGGCTTTGCAATCCATCATGCCGGCCCCAGAAGTTTCGCGCAATTCCTTAACCATGCTTGCCGTAATATCCGTCACTGCCGTCTCCAATTTTAAGTTAAATTTAAGCCTGTCTTCAATTTAGGCATCAGCCGATTTTTCTGTCTCAGCATCTTCGCCTTTTTCAGTTTCAGGCGTTTCATCTTTTATATCTGGCGCATCAGCATTGGCTTCATCAGCATTTTTTACCTCTGCCTCTGTTTCTGGTGCGCTCTCTTCTGCTTGTGCTGTTTCTGCCTGTGCCGTTTCTGCTTGTGGAGGCGCGTCTGCTGGCATTTGCGCCATTGGTTCTTCAGCCGCACCCATATCAGTTTTTGCCGCAACCCCGCTTTCTTCAATGCCATCAATCACCGCTTTAGAAACCAGATTGCAATAAAGTTCAATCGCACGTGCCGCATCATCATTGCCCGGAATTGGATAATCAATATTATCGGGGTTACAATTACTATCCAAAATGGCCACCACAGGAATCCCAAGTGTTTTGGCTTCGGCAATGGCAATCGCCTCTTTATTTGTGTCAATCACAAACATAATTTCTGGCACACC
>JBPCVS010000175.1:0-2768 GCA_051010295.1 Parvibaculales bacterium
AATTATGCTATCACATTCGCATGGCAATGGTTGAAACAGTGCGCGACTTGCTGGCCGCGCTTGGCAAAGGGCAAAGGCTGATGGCACTTGATTTGGGCAGCAAGACCATCGGCATGGCTTGTGGCGACACGCGCCACCACATCGCCACCGCTTTTGACACCATTAGGCGCAAAAAATTTGCCCATGATGCCGCCCAGCTGGAAACCATTTTAGAGGCCGAAAATATCGGTGGGCTGGTGGTGGGCTTGCCGCTTAATATGAATGGCACGGAGGGGGCGCGGGTGCAGTCCACACGCGCCTTTATTGGCAATTTGCAAAGCCGCCCAACTTTTCCGCATTTGCCAATTCTATTATGGGATGAGCGGCTGACCAGTGTTGCGGCCGAGCGGGTGTTGCTCAATGCTGATATGAGCCGCGCCAAACGCGCCAAAAATATTGATAAAATGGCGGCGGCTTATATGCTGCAAGGCGTTTTGGATAATTGGCGCAATAGTGGCGGCTAGCGGCCACTTGAATTTGCCCCATCAACTCACTACATTTTAACTAATATAGGCGATGAAGATAGCTTTGTGAGGAAGCGCGGCGATGCGGTATTTTATCGTTATTTTGGTTTTGGTATTGATTGCATCTTGCGGCGGTGGCGGCGGTGGCGGGGGCGGTAGTAACCCGCCAACACCCAATAATAATAATGGTAATGGCGGCGGCGGTGGAAACGGCGGCGGAGGCAGTGGAAACGGTGGCGGAGGCAGTGGAAACGGCGGCGGTGGTAATGGCGGCAATGTTATGTGCGCTGACGGCGATAATTCCGCACCCTCACCAAGCAGCAATACTCAGCCCCTTACAGGCTATGATTTAACACACGGCACACCCTCCAATTTGCCCAATGCGATTAGTGCCCTTTGCAATTTTTATGATGACGAATTTTCTAAAACCATGTCGCCCGAAGCTTTAGCGGCTTTCAAAGCCGCCACTTCGCAAGATTTTTTTGCGACTATTCCCAGCAACTTTATGGCTGCGGCACGCGACACCAATGCCGTCGCCGCATGGCGACTCGGCTGGACTGGCAAAGGCGTAAAAGTTGGCCATTTAGATGATTTTATAAACAAAGGAGATTTTGACCCACCTTATGATGGATTTATTTTAAGCCAACAAAGTCATGGCGATTTAACCCGCCTTGTTACTTATCAAGTCGCGCCAGAAATAGACCATTTGGCGCAACAGCTCACTTTTGGGTGCAATCCACCTGATGGTGAAATAGCAACCGCCTATAATAAGTTTGAGACCGATGGCTATCACATCATCAATAATTCTTTTGGGGTTGATAGATATAATGACGGCTCTTGCGGTGGTGCGGCAGCACTAGCCGCTTTATCTACATGGGAGCGATGGGTTCAGGACGCAGCAAAAGATGCCATATTCCTCAAAATTCTCAATCCAGTTGGCACCAGCGGGGCCTATAACAGCAATATGTTATTTGTTTATTCGGCAGGCAATGGACGGCAGAACTGTTCGCTCAATACTGATGGGTGCAATCTTTATGCCGCCACCACTTTATGGCTTCGGGGCAATGGCACAGACAAGGCTGGCGACCGCGTTATTTTTGTGGGCGCATTGGCTGATAATTCCGATACGATGGCCGCTTATTCGCATCGCGCAGGGGAAATGAAAAATGATTATCTGGTGGCACATGATGATGTGTTGCATTTAGGCTATGGTAGCGGCACATCGTTTTCTGCGCCGCGTGTGGTGGGCGCGGCGGCTTTGGTGCGCCAAAAATTCCCCAATCTAAACGGCCCGCAATTAAAGCAAGTTTTATTGCAAACGGCTGATGATTTGGGCGCGGTTGGGGTGGATGCGGTGTTTGGCTGGGGCAAGCTGAATGTGTTGAGTGCCCTATCGCCGATTGGCAAGCTGGAGCCCATTCCACCACCTCCCACGTTTCCCACTGGCTATGATGGAACGCAAGGCACCGCCTCAAGCCGCGCCAATGCTGATGCCGCTTTTGATAAATCACGCGAAACTGGCGGCCTATTAGCAAAATTTTCAAACAATTATGGGGTTGCTGACCCCGATGAAGCCGTCTGTATTAGCAATGACCCTAATAACCCTAATGACCCCTGTTATAAGGTGTTGGCAACCAATCCAGACCCGACGGGTGCTACATTGCCGCGCCCCACCATTGACACCGAGTCCAACAAAGCGTGGGATTTGGGCTGGACGGGCAAAGGCGTTAAAGTGGGTATTGTTGATGACTTCACCGAGCCAGCACAATCTAACCTGCTTGCGCATGGCGAGGCCACCCGCGCCATTGTTGCACAAATGGCACCCGAAGCCGATATTAAGGCTGAGGACATTAGCCTGAGATTAAGTGGGACCATAGTGACTGACATTGCCGCGCTAGATGGCGTTGCGAAAACGGCCTATGACACGTTGGAGACATCGCAACATTATATTATCAATAGCAGTTTTGGGGTTGACCCGTTTCGTGGCGAAGGTCCTACCAGCGATACGCTATTTGCAGGTTATGTAACCACCCAGCTGGCAACAGCTCTATTTACCAAAATGATGACACCCGCCGCCGATTCCACCTCCTATCATGAGAATATGCTTTTTGTTAATAGCGCTGGCAATAGTGGCGCAAAATGCACCGAGGGCTTGCATAAATGCCGCATTTCTGCCGCCGCCTTGCTTAAACTGCGCGAAACTGTGCCAAAGGCGGGTGACCGCATCATTTATGTTGGTGCGCTGGAAGATGACATTGACCCATC
>JBPCVS010000176.1:0-2824 GCA_051010295.1 Parvibaculales bacterium
ATATTGAGCAATAATTCAAGCTTATCAATCAATGGCGCAGAATAGGCTGGCGCACTTATCAGCAGAAAAATAAATCCGCATAAAGCCATTTTTAAGTTAAACATAATTTTTCCATTATCTGCTAGAACACGCAATATGGCACATGATAGAGGCACTTATACAGAGTTGGTATAAGAAAAACAGCATTTTGATAAGGTTTTACTTGTAGAATATGCGTTTTTATCCCTACACTTCATATAGGGATTAAAGATAAAATAGAGGGGATTATCTATGGCGCATCCAGCTTTATCAAAAAAACAGGCGACTATTGTCAATATCGCGGCTTTGGGGGCGATTGCTTATTTTGGCTTTATGGCGACTTTTTCATCCATTGATGAAAGCGCGATTGGTGGCGCGGTGCCATTGGCATCACCGAGTGCAGATTTTGGGCAAGTCACAACGCAGAGCATTATTGAGGCCGATAGCCAACCCGGTGATTGGCCTGCCTATGGCCGCGATTATAATGAGCAACGTCATTCATTGCTGACGCAGATTAACCGCGACACGGTTAAAAATTTACAGCTGGCGTGGGATTTTGACATGTTCACCACACGCGGCTTGGAGGCGACACCGATTATTGTTAATGGTGTGATGTATATGACTGGCGCGTGGAGCGTGGTTTATGCGCTAGATGCCGCCACTGGCGAAGAATTATGGTCTTACGACCCCGAAGTGCCGGGCGATTGGGGACGCAAAGCCTGTTGCGATGTGGTTAATCGCGGGGTGGCGGTTTATGAAGGCGTGGTTTATGTGGCCAGTCTAGATGGCTATTTAATCGCCCTTAATGCCGAAAATGGCGCGGTGATTTGGCGCGTCAATACTTTGATTGACCGCAAACGCCCCTACACCATCACTGCCGCACCACGCGTGGCCAATGGGCGGGTTTTTATTGGTAATGGCGGCGGCGAATATGGCGTGCGCGGCTATGTTACGGCCTATAATGCCAAAAGCGGCAAGCAAGAATGGCGATTTTATACAGTGCCGGGCGATCCGTCCAAACCCTTTGAGCATCCAGAAATGGAGGAAGCCGCCAAAACATGGAAAGGCGGCGAATGGTGGAAAATTGGCGGCGGCGGCACCGCATGGAATTCTATTGTGTATGACCCCACCACCGATACGGTTTTTATCGGCGTTGGCAATGGCAGCCCATGGACGCGCACAATTCGCTCACCCGGGGGCGGTGATAATTTGTTTTTGTCATCCATTGTGGCACTAGATGCCAATACTGGGCGCAAAAAATGGCACTATCAAACAACGCCTGGCGACACTTGGGATTATACGGCTGTGCAGGATATGATTTTGGCCGATATGGAAATTGACGGCACAATGCGCCAAGTGATTATGCAGGCCCCTAAAAATGGTTTCTTTTATGTGTTGGACAGGGCAACGGGTGAATTATTACGCGCCAACCCCTATGTGACGGTTAATTGGGCAAGCCATGTGGATATGGAAACCGGGCGACCTGTTGAAAATAAAGCCCGCGATTGGTGGCAATCTGGCAAATCAAAATGGGTGTTGCCCGGCCCGCTTGGTGGGCATAATTGGCAAGCCATGTCGTATAATCCCGATACAGGGCTGGCTTATATTCCAGCACTGGAAAACCCTCTGGTTTATGATGTTGACCATGATTTTAAGGCAACAGGTCGCTATAAATATATTGAGGGCGGCTGGAATACGGGCATAGAATTTGGCCGTTTGCTTGACCTGATAGCCGAGCGTCCAGATTTTCCAGCAGGTAAAGGCTTTATTATTGCTTTCAATCCGCGCACGGGCAAAACCCATTGGACACACCAGCATGGCACACATTGGAATGGCGGCACTTTGTCAACCGCAGGTGGGTTGGTTTTTCAAGGCAATGGCGATGGTTATTTTGTTGGCTATGATGCCAAAAACGGCAAAGTTTTGTGGAAAGCCAACACCTATACCAGCATCATTGCCCCGCCTGTTACCTATATGGCTGATGGTGAGCAATATGTGGCGATTCAAATTGGCTCAGGCGGCTCAGGCATCACCGAAGGTGCGATTGCTATGCCAGCGTCGGCCAAATATGGCAATTTTGGCCGCCTATTGGTGTTTAAGCTTAATGGTGGCTTGACGATTGAAGAGCCAGAAAAATGGGAGCGTGAAATCCCCAAACCACCGCTCATTGAGGCCAGTGCCGCGCAAATTGATTATGGCATGGAGCTGTATCACGAGGTCTGCACTTTTTGTCATGGTATCGCGGTGCTTGGCGGCCCTGCCGTGCCAGATTTGCGCAAAATGGGCGAACAAACGCACCGCATATTTAATGAAATTGTGCTAGATGGCTTGCTAGAAGACAGAGGCATGTCAGGCTTTGACGACCGCTTGAGTGAGCAAGATGTGGAAGCCATTTATGCTTTTATCAATGCGCGTAGTTGGGAAGATTATAACGCCCAGGAAGATGCCAAAGCCGAATAGTTTTATTGTGCAGATTTAGGCGGCAATGGTGGCGGCGGCAATTCTCTAAAATTAAGTTCTAGGCGGTCGGCAGTTGCGGCGGCGCGGCTGGTTTGCCCCTGTTTTTCGCGCTGTTCCAAAAAATCTTCAGTTTCGGGTTTTTTGGCTTTATAGCTAAGGCGGGCTTCAATCGGTTTGCCGTCTTCGGACGCTTTGCGGGCTTCTTCTATTTGTTCGGCCAGTTCGGGCGAGAAAGGCAAGCGATAGAGGCGTGGGCGGGATAGTAACGCGCCTTGCGGTGATAATTGTTGCGCCAGAATATAAATCGCGCCGCTTGTATCGCGTGCTTTATCGGGTTCTTCCACAA
>JBPCVS010000177.1:0-10817 GCA_051010295.1 Parvibaculales bacterium
AAGCTGGGATGACTGGCCTGATGATGCGCGCAATATATTCCAAACTTTCCGTTCGGCGGCGGGCGAAGAAGTGGTTTTGGAGAAAAATGTATTTGTGGAAGGCGTGTTGCCCAGTGCGATAATGCGCGATTTAACCGAAGAAGAAATGGCCGTTTATCGCGCACCTTTTGTTAATGCGGGCGAAGACCGCCGCCCAACGCTCACATGGCCACGACAAATTCCAGTGGAGGGCGACCCAGCCGATGTTACGGCTGTTTTAGAAAATTATGCCGCTTTTATGGCCGCCAGCCCCATGCCAAAACTCTTTATCAATGCCAAGCCGGGTTCAATTTTGCTTGGCAAAGTGCGTGAATTTTGCCGCACATGGCCAAATCAGACAGAAGTCACCGTTAAAGGCACCCATTTTGTGCAAGAAGATTCGCCAGATGAGATAGGAGACGCTCTAAATCAGTGGATTTATGATAATAATATCTAATTAGTATTACTAATTGAAATTATATTGACAGATATATCAATTTATCTTATACAAAAGTATGAGTAATGCTAATCGCCTGACTGATAATTTGGTATTTTTGATGGCGAAAGCCATTTTAACCAATGAATGGCCTGTCAATAGCCGCTTGCCCGATGGCAAAACCCTTTGTTCACAGCATGATGTTTCGCGCACAGTTTTGCGCGAGGCGATGCGTATTATCGGCGCAAAAGGCATGATAATTGCGCGGCCACGCATTGGCACACAAATTGCCGAGCGTGAAAATTGGGCTTTTTGGGATGCACAACTGCTTAATTGGCTAAAAATGTTGGATTTACTGCCTGATTATGCCCATGACCTCAATGATATGCGGTTCGCGCTAGAGCCGGCAATGGCGGCATTGGCGGCCAGCCGTGCGCAAGCCAACGGCATTGCCACATTACAAAATGCCCTGCGGGTTTTGCAATCCACGCCTAGCAATAATAATGAAAAGGCTTTTCTGGACTGTATTTATAAATTATCGGGCAATGTTTTTGCGACAGGGGCGGCGCAACTGGCTTTTGCAAGTTTGGGCAATCGTCTTGTGGAAAAACCCCCTTTGGCTGATTATAGCGCGCTGGTGGCGGCTATATCGCAAAACCAACCCAGCCAAGCCAGACAAGCCGCCATCAACGCACTCTTGGGCTAAACCGCCCCCAGCCCCCACAAAAAATGACAGGCATTTAGGCTTCACTGCGTTATAGAATTATGGGAATTGTGCAATCTATAAATCAGCCCACGCAATGGGCAGGCATTATCGGGTATAATATGCGCGATAAAAAGGGGACTGGCAAACAGGGAGGTGGCATGAAAAATGCTGGCGATGATGCGCTGATGGTAGCCATCGGCACAGGCGATAAGGCGGCGGCCACATTTTTTATTGAACGCCATACGCCCTATGTGCTGAAAATTTGCATGGCGCGGCTCAAAAACCAAGCCGAAGCAGAAGAAGCCACACAAGATGTGTTTTTATCTGTTTGGAAAAAAGCCGATAGCTGGCAACCGGGCGCGGCCAAAGTGACAACATGGCTGTATCGGGTGGCGGCCAATCGCTGCATTGATTTGATACGCCGCAAACGCCCCACGCAAACATTAGATGATGTGGCCGAGCCGATTGATGAAGCTGACAATGCCGAAACCTTGCACCAACAAATTGACCGCGACCGCCTTATCCGCACCGCCCTTAAAAAATTAAATGAAAACCAACAGCGCGCCATCGCGCTGGTTTATTTTCAAGAAATGAACCAACGCGAGGCCGCAGCACAAATGGATATAAGCATCGCCGCATTGGAATCTATATTAAGGCGCGCCCGACAAAAACTGCATGATGAATTAGCCCGCCTGAAAAATGAATTATATATCGTTTAACAATGAGAGAACAAATTATGAGCAAAGATATGATAGCAAAATTGAGCAAAACCGCCTTTAGCGAACTTATCGCCACCTATGGTAGCAAGCCGCACCATTGGCCAGCCGACAAACGCGCCGCCATGCAAAATTATATGGCGCAGAATGAAACGCCAGAATTGAGCCGCGAAGCTGCGCTAGATGCTTTGTTGGATGCGCGTATGGACACCCCGCCACCAGCACTCATTAACCGCTTGATAGGCACGATGAATAATGCCTTAGCCAAAAAACCAGATAGTGGCGCACCGCCTTTAGGGTGGGTGCAATTTGGACTAATGATGGCCGCTTGCCTCGTCGCTGGTGTGTTTAGTGCGCCGCTTATTATTGAATTTATTGGCGTGGAAACCGACCCGCTAAATAATCTAAAAATCGCAGATGCGTTTTTGCTCTACTGATTTATCCACCACCCACATTGAAAGGAAAAATGATGACTTTTTTGAAAAACTTACTGAAAAATATGAAATTTATTTATGGCGTGTTACTTGTATCGCTGGCTTTGAATATGTTTATCATTGGCACTGCGGCCTATTATGGGGCGCGTTTTCATGCCATGCGCAATGATAAAAATTGGATTGATACACGCATTGAGCGCACCGAAAAACACCTTTTGCGCTTTTTAGATGATGATGCCGATAAGGCACTGGTGCGCGAAGCCTTTGACCGCCGCCGCCCGCAAGTGCGCCAAGCTTTTAAGGAAATGCGCCAAGCGCGGCGCGATTTATATCGCGCCCTGCGCCAAGAAAACACCAACCCTGACGCTTTAGTGGCAAGCATCAATCGCTCGCAACAGGCGATTGCCACCGTGAATAAAAACGGGCATGGATTATTGAGCGATTTAGCAACTGGGCTGAGTGCCGATGCGCGCAAGAAAATTGCCGACCATGTGCGCCGCCGCAATGACCGCAAGGGATACAAAAATGATGATTAAATCAAATCACCATTTGCTTATTGTCAAATTCTGATTAAATTGCGGTAAAGCGGAGGGGTGAGCATGTTTTTGACGGCTGAAACTTATGGGCGGTTTATCGTAAGCCGCCCCTATTTGGTGATTATCACCAGTCTTGTATTTGCTTTTCTGGCAATTTTCGGTGTTCAGCAGTTGCGCCTCACCAATGATTACCGCTATTTTTTCTCAACAGAAAACCCCTATCTGACGGCTTTTGAAGAATTGGAGCGCACCTATTCTAGCCCCGACACATTAGTTTATGTATATCAGCCCAAAGATGGCAGCAAAGCCACCTCACGCAAGGCTTTAAGTTTAGCCCATGACATCACCACCCAAGGCTGGCAAGTGCCATTTTCTACGCGGGTGGACTCGATTACCAATTTTCAAAATACCCGCGCTGTTGGCGAAGATGATTTATCGGTGCGCGATTTGGTGATTGACCCCGCCACTGCAACAGCCGATGAGCTGGCCTATGCCGAAAAGACAATCCTTGAAGAGCCGCTTTTGGCGGGGCGGCTTTTGTCGCTCAATGCGCGCACGGGCGCGGTGGTGATTTCTTTACGTCCGCCAACCGATGACGCGGTAGCCACTTCTTCAATCGTCACCAAAGCGCGGCAAATTCAAACCCAGATGCGCGAAAAATATCCCGATATACGCCTTGAACTCACTGGCTCGCAAATGCTTTCCAATAGTTTTAGCGAAGCGGCGCGCAATGATTTATCCACTTTAACACCGCTTATGTTTTTGATTATTGCTGTCATTACTTTTGTTACTACGCGCAAATTGACGATTGTTTTTGCCACCATAATTGCGGTCGGGCTGGCCGCAGCAATGGCGATGGGCGCAGGCGGCTGGTTGGGGATTCCCCTGTCGCCCCCCGCTTCTGGTGCGCCCACCATTATTCTCACTGTGGCGGTGGCCGATTGTATTCATATCGCCATCAGCGCAATGGTGGCGATGGGGCGCGGCATGGACAAACAAGATGCTATTATTGAAAGTCTCAAAATCAATGCCCAGCCGGTTTTTCTCACCTCCATCACAACGGCCATTGGGTTATTTAGCCTTAATTTTTCCGATGCCCCGCCCTATCGCGATCTTGGCACATTGGCGGGCATGGGCGCGATTTTTGCTTGGATGCTTTCCATTGCATTATTTCCGGCCATTTTGCAGATATTGCCACTTAAAGCCAGCCGCACCGTTGACAGACAAAGCGCGGCAATGGAATGGGTGGCCAATCGCGTTATCAATTATCGCAAACCGCTTTTATTTATAACACTGGCTATCGCTATCATTGGCACAGCTTTGTTGCCGCGTCTAACAATGGATGACCGCTTTGTTGATTATTTTGATGAACGTATGGATTTTCGGGTGGCCTCTGATTGGGCGGCAGATAATCTGACGGGCATTTATATTATCAATTATTCGTTTAATTCTGGCGCGAGCGGCAACATATCTGAGCCGCAATATCTGGCCACACTCAACGCTTTTGCAAATTGGTTACGCACACAACCTGAAGTTAAACATGTTTCTGGTTTCTCCGATATTATCAAACGCATCAATCGCTCTATGAATGGTGATAGGCAAAATTTTTATGCCGTGCCAGAAAACCGCGAATTATCCGCCCAATATCTGTTGCTCTATGAAATGTCATTGCCTTATGGGTTGGATTTGAACGACCAGATAAATGTTGATAAATCGGCCACCCGCATGGTGGTTACACTCACCGATGTCGCCACTTCACAGATGAAACAGTTGCGCGCCCGCGCCCGCGATTGGCTGACCGAAAACGCGCCAGCGCACATGGTGGTTGACCCATCTGGCCAAGCCGTCATGTTTGCCTATATTGGTGAACGCAATATGCGCGCCATGCTAAGCGGCACAATCATTGCCTTTATTCTTATTTCGGGGTGCTTAATGCTGGCACTGCGAAGCCTGCGGCTTGGGCTTATCAGCTTGTTGCCAAACATGCTTCCGCCGGCCGTTGCGTTGGGGTTTTTCTCGCTCTATCAAAGCGAGGTGGGCTTTTGGACAACTTTTGTAACCGCCACCGCCATTGGCCTGATTGTGGATGCCACCGTGCATATACTGACCAAATATCGCTATGCGCGCATTGAATTGCACCAAAATTCTATTGATGCGGTGCGCTATAGTTTTGCGACAGTCGGCACTGCCCTATGGGTGTCGTCTTTTGTGCTGATAGCTGGCTTTATGGTGTTGACTTATTCGCCCTTCCTCATTAACGCCATGCTAGGGCTGGTGGTGTCGCTTACCATTTTAACGGCTATATTGCTTGATTTTCTTTTATTACCACCCTTGCTGATTGCGCTGGATAGTCGTGACCATGACACTGCAACACCAACCCCCCAACCTGCTGAATAGGAGACACAGATGAAAAATATAATCACCACATTATTTTTTGGGTTTAATATCCTGCTCATCTTACCCCTTGTCGTTTATGCCGAAAAAGCTGAATTGCCGCCCACCAGCCAGCCCGAGGCACGTGGCCTCGCCATTGCCCAAACCAGCGATGCCACCAATTTAGGCTTTAATGATACGCGCTCACAAATGCGAATGGTGCTGACCAATGCCAATGGCGATGTAAGCGAGCGCACATTGCGCTTTAATACATTGGAAAATAAAAACCCCGAAGATGGCGATTGGAGCATGATGATTTTTGACGAGCCGCGTGATATTGCTGGCACGGCCATGCTTACCTATGCCCATATTTTAGAACCCGATGAACAATGGATGTTTTTGCCCGCCCTCAAACGCATCAAGCGCATTAGTTCGGTTAATAAATCAGGCCCTTTTATGGGGTCGGAATTTGCCTTTGAAGATTTTTCGGCACAAGAAGTCGGCAAATTTTCTTATAAATGGCTACGTGATGAACCCTGCGGCCAGCGCACCTGCCATGTAACTGAGCGGCGACCACTTTATAAACATTCTGGCTATACGCGCACGCTGGCTTGGACCGACACCACAGATTATCAACTCCGAAAAGTTGTTTATTATGACCGCAAGGGTGATTTGCTAAAAACGCTAATTTTTAGTGATTATCAGCTATATCTTGATAGATATTGGCGCGCCCATACATTGTTTATGGAAAATCATGTAACCCATAAAACCACCACCCTAGAATGGGAAGATTTTGAATTTCAAAGCGGTTTGACAAGCAGAGACTTCACGCAAGGCAGCCTGAAGCGCACGCGCTGATATGCGTGATATACAGTGCAGGCTTTTATCACTCATTGCTTGTTTATTTGTGCCTTATGGCGCAAATGCTATGGAGATTGATTTTGAAGGCAGTCTGGTGGCCGAGCATCGCCATTTTTTGCATGAAGGTAAGAGCAGTCAACACGAACAGGATTTTACTTCTCTATCAAGCACCATAGAGCTTGGCTTTTACAGTCTTTCAGGCCGCCACGCCGTGATTGTGCAGCCTTTTGCGCGTTACGACCAGCACGACCATGAGCGCACCCATGCCGATTTGCGCGAGGCCAAATATCGCTACACAAATGGCGGCTGGGAAGTAACAATAGGCGTTGATAAAGTGTTTTGGGGTGTAACCGAATTTTTGCATCTGGTAGATATTATCAACCAGACCGATAATGTAGAAAGCATTGATGGCGAGCAGAAGCTCGGCCAACCTATGGTGCGCCTATCTTATAGCGGTTACTACGGCACATTCACCGCTTTTTCATTGCCATATTTCCGTATTCGCCGCTTTCCCGACTCGCAAACAGGCAGGCCGAATAATGGCTTTGTGATTGATACCGCGACTACATTATTTGAAGAAACAGGCGGGCATGAGCGCGTGGTTGATGATTATGCTTTGCGCTATAGCCATAATGTCGGGGTTATTGATTTTGGCTTGTCATGGTTTGATGGCACATCACGCGACCCAGAAATTATCACCACACCCACTGGTGTTTATAATAATCAGCCGGTGTTTCGGGCGCGCTATAATTTATTGCAACAAGCGGGGCTGGATGTGCAAGCCACGCTTTCATCATGGCTGTTGAAGCTGGAAGCCACCCATAGCGAAATTGGCGACCAAACATTTGGCCGCGCCACTGGCGGCTTTGAATATAGTTTTTATAATTTATTCAACAGCGGCACAGATTTAGGCTTAGTCGTTGAATATCTTTGGGACGAACGCGGCCTACAAGCCCCACACCCTTTTGCTGATGATTTGGGCGTTGGCCTGCGCTGGAGCGTCAATGACACGCAATCCACCGCCATTTTGCTTGGCGGACTGATTGATACAAAAACCAACACCACCGCCCTATCGCTAGAAGCAGAGCGGCGCGTTGGGCAGAATTTTAAGGTGATTTTAGAGGCGCGTTTGCAAGACAAAATTGGCGCGAAAGATTTGATTTTCGGCCCCGCCAACCGCAAAGAAGATATGCTCCGCCTACAATTCGCATGGTATTTTTGAAGTATTTTTAGTATAATTCTTACAGACACCCTTTTGACTCGCAATGATAGAAAAACTCCCCTACAATTTTGCCAAAGGGGAGCTATTCAATGTCACAACAATCAACACCGCAAATGGACGCGCCTGCGGCCATCAGCAAGGCCACTCGCAATTATACGCTTTTTGTGCTGGTGCTGATTTATGCGTCCAGCCATGTTGACCGCCAAATTGTTTCTATTTTGGCCGAAAGCATCAAGCGCGATTTATTGCTTTCCGATAGCCAGTTAGGGGTTTTAATTGGGCTGTCTTTTGCAGTATTTTACGCCACTTTGGGCATTCCCATCGCTATTTTGGCCGACCGCTATTCGCGCCGCAACATCATTGCGGCGGCGGTTATTGTCTGGTCGGCGATGACGGCTTTGTGTGGGCTGGCGGCCAATTATACCCAGCTGGTGCTGGCGCGTATCGGGGTTGGCATTGGCGAAGCGGGGTCAAGCCCGCCCAGCCATTCTATGATTGCCGATTTATTCCCGCTTGAAAGTCGCGGCGTGGCGATGGGCATTTATTCGGCTGGTATCAATATCGGGATTTTTATTGGGTTTTTGGTGGGCGGCTGGATTAGCGAATGGTATGGCTGGCGCATGGCCTTTTTTATTGTCGGCATACCGGGTGTGTTTTTGGGTTTATTATTGCTTTTCACCGTCAAAGAGCCGCCACGCACCCAGCCACCACGCCGCTTCACGGGCAATTTTTTGGGCGAAGTGCGCGATACTTTTATGATTATGATGCGTATTCCCAGCCTACGTCATATTGTAATTGGCTGCACTTTGGTGGTGTTTGTCGGCTATGGTAGCATCGCTTGGAACGCACCTTATTTCATCCGTATTCATGGGTTAAGCGATGGCGAGGCGGGCACTTTGCTGGCCTTGATTGGCGGTATTATTGGCGGCATTGGCACATTTACTGGCGGTTGGCTGGCTGATTTATTGGCGCGCCGCGACAAGCGGTTTTATGTATGGCTTACGGCTGGTGTAAAAATCATGCTCGCGCCTTTTGTGGTGCTGTTTTATCTCAGCACGGATACGGTTTTTGCCTCTTATTTGCTGGTGATATTATCGTTTTTTGGCGGGTTTTATCTCTCAGTCAGCTTTGCCATGACACAAAGCCTGTTGCCCACCACAAGGCGGGCTTTGGGCGCGGCTATTTTGCTATTCTGCATCAATATATTGGGGCTGGGGGCTGGGCCGTTTTTGGTCGGTGTGTTGTCGGATATGCTCAGCCCTGAATATGGCATAGATAGTTTGCGCTACGCACTGATATTTGTGTCGCTGTTAAATATATGGGGGTCGGTGCATTATTATCTGGCTGGACGCACATTGCGCGAAGATTTGGCCAACCAAACTGAATAAAGAAACCGCGTCCATCTGCGCCAGCAGATGGCGACCCGTTCATTTTTTTTACAAAGTCTATGTCGGTGCCCAAAGCGCGGAAAGCGTGCTAAGCCGCCTAAAGGCGGCAAGCACTTATACCGCGTCAGTTCGCGCAAGCGCGAACGCGCCCGACAGACTTTGAATAGCCGTCATCCGCTTGCGCGGATGAACGTATAAGAGAAAAACAAAAAAATTGTCAAATGGGAAAAGAATAAGGGCGGGTCATAATAACCCGCCCTTAAGATATTTATGAAATTTTTAGCTTAAAATTTCAGTGCTAAAGTTACGCCAACCAACGAAACATCACCGCTTGCGCTACCTCTGGTAACTTCCGTATCTTGGTAATAATAGCCAATGCTCACGCCTGATGCCAATTTGGTGGTGCCACCAATCAGCATTTCCTTATATTCAACATTAGGGTTTGTGATTGCATCCAATGCCTCAGACCCAGCAACGCCAGCAACTGCGTCAATTTGAGGGTCAACAGTGGTGTCCTCCTCAACTGCCGCAACATAGGTACCTTCAACACCCGCCTGACCATAGCGTGTTTCGTCACTATCGGTGAAGCCAATGCCAAATTTATGGCGACCCATTCTATAAGCAAGCCCATAATAATTGGTTTCAATTTCTTTGCTTAGCGCATATTTGCCAGCATCAACAGCCGCCAAATCTTCGTAAGTCGTTTGGTTGCCACCAAACGTCCAATTGTCATACTTAACAATAACACCAAAGCCCATGCTTTCGGGGTCGCCAGCATTAACAGCATCAATCGTAGAAGCAACAAGAGTGCCAGTTGTAAGAGCGACACCATCAGCATCAAGATTGCGTTGGTCTCGGGCAGCAAGCACAACAACATCAGTAACATTATTGCCTTGCGAGGCTGTTACGCCAATTTTATACGACCCATTGTCAAATTTGTCGCTATAGCTGAGGGAATATTCAATGATGTCTTCTTGGCCATCAGCGATATTACCAAAATTGCTTTCGCCACCTTTGCGGTTCTCATTATTCGGTGTGAAAGAAACACCCAACTGCACACCATTTATTTTCGGGGTGAAATAACTCACCTTATTGGCATCGCCCGAAATATGTTCAATTTTGGTGGACATATTTGCATCTTCAATAATGTCACCATCAAAAATAGTGTCATAGGCCGTTTCAATAACCTCATCAGTAAGGCTATTATTATAAGATTTCAGCCCAGCAACAAAACTCGGACCTGTAACTTCGCCCAGATGCGCCACGCCATTTTCGGCACCGACAATCACTTTGCCCCAGTCGCCTTTGACATAGACATAATGTTCATCAATCTGGTCATCGCTTGTTTCAGATTCCAGTTGCACTTGGAAACCGATTTCCATGCCATTATCAAATCTGGAACGGCCTTTGAAATGGATTTCCGCATTTTGATTCAAAGCATTATCCTCAAGGTTTGAGCCTGCGGGTTCATCAGAATCAACAACAGCGATGGATTGCGTAAAAAACCCACCAAGTGATACGACAACAGGTTCGGCACTTGCCGCACCTCCAGCCAACGCCAACAGCGACACACCGGCCAGCCCGCGACGTAAGGTTTTAGAAAAAATATCAGACATAACAATTTCCTTTGCGTTATCAGTTACAAATCGCTCTTTTGAGCAGGCCAACTCATAAACTGCTTCGCTTGTTAGTTTGATGATATTTTTGCGACAAAATTGATTATCTCAAATATGTTGTAAATATATCACACCCTAAAAATAGGGCGGAAAACGGCATATTTCTGGGCGAAAAACACAAATGGTACAGCCTCCCCGGATCGAACGGGGGACCTCTAGATCCACAATCTAGCGCTCTAACCGACTGAGCTAAGGCTGCATCGCTACCTTCAACATCTACCAAAGATGAGCAAAAACTACCAGCTTTCAACAAAAACTCAAGCCACTATCAAGCATTGGGGCTTTTCTTTTTGTGTGCAACAGACTACACAAACAACATAGCAACGATAGCAGAGGACATTATGGGCATTAACACACCTTCCGACACCGAAGCCGAATTGAGCATTGGACCAACCGACCAAGGCATGGTGCGGGTTTTTGTTACAACTGGCAGTGTAGAAATCCCAATGGA
>JBPCVS010000178.1:0-4064 GCA_051010295.1 Parvibaculales bacterium
CGCGCTATACGGCACGGCTATCTTTTGCGTGTTTTGTGTTGGTTTATCTGGCAGCACCGCTTTATCAAATATCGCAAGCCGCACCCTTGCTTTGGTTGCGTCAAAATCGGCGCAATGCGGGCATAAGTTTTGGCCTGTTGCACAGCATTCATTTGGGCGCGCTGATTAGCTTTTTTGTGATGACTCCAGAGCATACCAACCTGCCGACTATTATTATTGGTGGCGGGGCTTATGGTGCTATGTTTGCGATGTTGGCGACCTCCAATGATGCCGCCATTCGTTATATCGGCACAAAAAACTGGCGAATTTTGCATAAATTTGGTATTCATTATTTGGCAGTGGTGTTTGCCCTCACCTATCTATCAAGCCTTGCTGAGTCGCCTGATATGCACAAGCCATATTGGCTTATCGCGCTTGCATGGTTGATTATTTTGCTACGCATGGCACAATATATTGCAACCCTGTTAAAAGGACAAAAACCATGACCTCAACTGTAAATTGCACCATAAAGGATAATATCGCCACCATTACATTAGATGATGGCAAGGCCAATATTTTTAGCTTTGACACAATGGCGGCTTTTAATGCCGCCCTAGACGAGGCCGAAGCCGCCGATATTATCATCATCACCGGCACCCAAAAAGTAACCTGCGCGGGGTTTGATTTGGCCGTGATGCGCAATGAACCCAGCCGCGTCAATGAGATGGTGAAAACTGGCGGCAAATTATTGATGCGCCTATTCGCCTGCCCTAAACCTGTGATTATTGCCTCAGGCGGCCATGCCATAGCGGCGGGGGCTTTATTGATGTTAACGGGCGATATTCGCATTGGCACGATGGGAGACGCAAAATATGGCCTCAATGAATCGGCGATTGGCATGGTGTTGCCTGATTTTGGCATTGCGCTGGCGCAGTTCAAAATCGCCCCGCATCGGCTTGACCATGTGGTATCGGTGGCCAAACTTTATGGCCCAGAAGAAGCGGTTGAAGTGGGTTTTTTGGATGAGATTGTTACCCCTGACGCATTGCTGGACACCGCATTGACCACCGCCAAAATGTTGCAAGAACAGCTAGATGGCAAAGCTTTTGCTGGCAATAAAAAAGCTATTCGTGGCGCACTGGTTAAAGAATTGAGCCTAAATTAAGCAAGCATTAAGCAGGCATTAAGCAGAAAGTTGGGCGACATTTTCATTATGTTTGCCGCGTGTGATGCGATAGCGCGACAACATTGCCAGAGCCAGCAGATAAAGCGTTATTTGCATTGGCACAGCCAGCAACACCAGCTTAACCAGCACTTCGGGCGCAACCTCTTCGGGTTTGGCACCACGCGGCAAGCTGGCTAAACTAATCACCAGCCCGGCCAGCAAAATGCCCAAGCCCGAAACCATTTTGCCAGCAAAGCTACGCGCCGCAAAAATCACGCCCTCACTGCGCCGTGCGGTGGCCACCGCGCTATCTTCCACCACATCGGCCATCATTGAGCCAAATAAAGCAAAGAACACAATAATAACGCCAACCTCAACAAAAGTATGTGCTAGCAACATATAGAATAATGCGCTGGTGCCATTTTCTGGCAAAACATCCAGCAACCGCAGCCCGAACATAAGCGGCATAAAACTTATCATAAAAATAAAAGCCGACATAGCGGCACGGCGTTTGTCAAATCGCCGCCCAAGATATTGCACCACTGGCACAGCGCACACCGCCGCCAGCGCGTGAAAAATTGAAAATATCCCCAAATCGGTGGGCATCAGCCCCCAGAAAAATGTGTTAAAATAAATGCTCAATGCGGCCTGCATACCAGTTGCCGTGCCAGCAAAAATTGAGGCCAAAAACAAAGCCAAAAAAGAACGATTAAGCATGGTTTCAATAATTTCGGCAAACACCATGCGCAAGGTAACTTTGGAGCGCGTTGGCGGTATATGCAGATTTTTAATGTTGCGATGCG
This sequence comes from Parvibaculales bacterium, assembly GCA_051010295.1. GTDB lineage: Bacteria > Pseudomonadota > Alphaproteobacteria > RS24 > RS24 > JBPCVS01. Next base: position 1,948 of record JBPCVS010000178.1, read on the forward strand.
TGCCAAGCGAAGACAAGCTCATGCCGATAAACATTAAAGCCGCCGCCGCTATGCCATAGCCAACATAGCCTTGGGCTTGCAAAAGGCCATTTTCGCCATTGCTGGCGCGAAAAAAATAAGCATAGCCGAAAACCGCCATGCCAATGCCGCCTAGCCAGCCAAACATATAGCGCAAGCCCATCATGCCCGTGCGGTCATCATAATCATCGGTGAGTTCAGAAATCAGCGCGGTATTTGGCACTTCAAAAAAGGTGATAAAAATGCGGATAGAAACCGCCATGATAATCAAAAAAGTAAATAGTGAAGTCTGGTCGCCAAGCACAATTTCGGGCGGATTCCACATAAAAGCATAAGTCGCACAAATCGGCACAATGGCGGCATACATAAACGGATGTCGCCGCCCCCAGCGCGAATGCCAATTATCAGAAATATAGCCAATCACCGGGTCCGTCAGTGCGTCCACCACAATAGCAATGGCCAGCGCAGCACTGGTGAGCAACGGCGAAAGGCCGAGAACTTGAGAATAAAAAATCAGCAGAAAATAGCTAAAGCCATTATCTTTAATGCCGTATGGGGCCGCCCCTAGCCCATAAAAAAACTTGGTTCTTGTATCTAGCTTTTTAGAAACCCCCGCATTTGCCATAAATTTTCTCCCTATACTTATTCCCAGCCGACCTTAAATCTATCGCTTGTAAATGCAAGACTTGTGCCACCATAAAATTTATGACAATGATAAAGCAAATGAGCAAGCAAGAAATTAATTTAGAGCAAATGGGTAATATGGTCAGCTTTGTTAAGACGTTGGGCATAAAATTAACGCAAGCCGATAAAGCCATTATCGCGGGAAAATTGTTGATACGGCAAGAAATCTGCAACCATGAGCCCAATGTGCATGGCGGTGCGATTATGGCACTGGCCGATGCACTGGGCGCATTTGGTGCGTGGCTTAACATGCCCGAAGGCTGTGGCGGCACAACAACCACTGAAAGCAAAACCAATTTTATTCGCCCCGCTCTGGTCGGCGACACATTGCACGGCAAAAGCCGCCCGCTTTCGGTGGGGCGGCGACTATCGGTGTGGCAAACGGAAATAAATCGCGATGATGGAAAATTGGTGGCGCAGGTTACGCAAACGCAATTATATTTATGGCCATTAGCAAAGGGCAAATAAGATGGTCGCAAGTTTCGTTTTTTTTCTGTTATTATTTGTCCTTATTGGCGGGCTGGCGGTGCTTAAAAAACGCCAAACCAGCATTGATTATTTGCTTGCTGGACAAAATGTGCCAGCATGGATGGTGGGGCTGTCGGCCATTGCCACAACCAATAGCGGCTATATGTTTGTCGGCATGATTGGCTTTACCTATACGACAGGGCTGTCATCTATTTGGCTGATGATAGGCTGGCTGATTGGTGATTTTATCGCCTCTGGCTTTATTCATAAAAAATTGCGGGAGCAAACCCAACAGCAAAACGCCCTCAGCTATGCGGGGGTTTTGAGTCGCTGGCACGGCACGGATTATCGCCTATTACGCATTATCGGGGGTTTCATCACGCTCATTTTTCTTGGCACTTATGCGGCCGCACAATTTAGCGCAGGCAGTAAAGCACTCTATGTTTTATTTGGTTGGGATTATACCGCAGGGGCAATTATTGGCGCAATTATGGTGGTGTTATATTGTTTTGCTGGCGGTATTCGGGCTTCCATCTGGACAGATGTTGCCCAATCTGCCGTGATGATGGTTGCCATGTGTTTGCTGGTTGTCACCGCACTGGCGGCAATAGGCGGCGTTGGTGGCTTTGTGACGGCCATGCAAAATGTCTCACCCGACTATGCCAACCTATTCCCCAAAGACCCGATTTTCGGCAATATATTAGGCCCTATCTTATTTGTTATGGGCTGGATGGTGGCGGGTTTTGGCGTTATTGGCCAGCCGCATATTATGGTGCGCTTTATGGCCATCAACAAGCCCGCCAACATTAATCAGGCGCGGATTTATTATTATAGCTTCTATACGATATTTTATGCCCTTGTGGTGTGTGCAGGATTGCTGGCGCGCATTTTATTGCCGCAAGTTGCCAGTTTTGATGCTGAACTTGCCCTGCCCACCATTGCCCAAA
>JBPCVS010000179.1:0-7220 GCA_051010295.1 Parvibaculales bacterium
TAATGTGCAGAACACGGTTATGATGTCGCTTTTCACGCAATTCACCGCCCAGCTTATTGGCTTTTCGCTGGCGGGTTTGGCCGCGCCTGTGGCGGGCCCATGGGCGTTGCCGACCATGCAAGTCGCCGTCATTTTGGTTGGCCTATTATGCGCTCTATTACTCCCCAGTATTCCGCCTTTTGTGCATAAGCAAGATACCGCCACCGCACCCGACGGCACAGATGACCCCATGCATGATAGGGGCTGGCGCACAGGTTATTATGCCATCAGCCGCTCACAAAAATTATACCCCGTTATGCTCGCCACTGTTGCTGTTGGTGTGTTTTTTATTGGTATTTTCATGGTATCACTGCCATTGATTGTGCGTGAGATATTTAACGGCGGCCAGCTAGAAATCAGTATTCTCAATTTTTGTTTTTGGGGTGGCACCATTACCTCAACTTTGGTGTTGCTGGTGCGCCGCCCAATCCATCGGCGTGGCCTCGCCATGACCGGGGCTTTGGTGGTTGGCTCTATATCCCTTTTGGCGATGACCTATGCACCCAATTTTACTGTTTTTTGTGCGCTGGCCAGCTGTTGGGGGCTGGCGGCGGGGGTTAATATGGTAACCTCGCGCACCATTGTGCAAATTGAAGCCCCTGAGCAATCACGCGCCCGCGTGATGGCCTTTTATAATCTCGGCTTTTTGGGTGCCGCCCCACTGGGTGCGTTTTTTGTTGGCCAAACAGCCGAATTGATTGGCCCATTGCCCACTATGGGGCTATTTGCCAGCTTTATGTTAATGTTCACTTTGTGGCTGGTGTTGGCCACGCCAGTATTGGCCATCACCCGCCACGAAGATGAATAATCAGCTATAATCGCGCTCTTTCCACCATGGATAAAAATCAGCAATATCTTTGGCGGGGCTATCGGTAAAGGCGGCATCGCGTTTTTCCAAAAATGATGTAATGCCCTCTTTGGCATCATTTTGGCGGCCACGACTATAAATCGCTTTGCTATCAATTTTATGCGCCTCCATCGGATGGTCAGCCCCCAACATGCGCCACAACATTTGCCGCGTCAGCGCAATAGACACTGGCGCGCTATGTTGCGTCATAGTGATTGCCAGTTGTTTGGCACGTGCCAATAATTCAGCTTGCGGCACAATTTCGCTAATCAACCCACCGCGCAAGGCCTCTTTGGCATCAAATACTTCGCCCGAATAGCACCATTGCAAAGCTTGCGAAATACCAACAAGACGCGGCAAAAACCAGCTTGAGCAGGCCTCTGGCACAATGCCGCGCCGCGCAAACACAAAGCCAAAACGCGCATTATCTGCGGCAATCCGCACATCCATTGGCAGTTGCATGGTAACGCCTACGCCAACTGCCGCGCCATTTATCGCGCCAATAATGGGCTTAATGCTGGCAAAAATCCGCAATGTCATTTTGCCACCACTATCGCGCACCACCTCACTGCTCCAATCGGTTGAGCCATCTTCGCGCAAAGCCGTTGGCCGCCCTGCTTCATCTTGGCGCGCTGCATAATCAAAAGTCTTGGTGCCTTGCGACAAATCGGCACCCGCACAAAAGGCGCGTGTCCCATCACCCGTAACAATAATGGCGCGCACCTTGTCATCGGCATCGGCTTTGTCAAGCGCATCAACAATCTCGTGCATCATCCGCGCTGTAAAAGCGTTCATGGCATCGGGGCGATATAAAGTCAGCACCATAATACCATCAGCATCAATTTCCGTTTTTATCTGTTCATAATGAGACATTTTTTTCTCCTATTTTTTACCCAGTTTTTTCGCCCATTCTTCTTGCTCAACACTTCCATATCTTTATAATCTTCTCAACAATATATTTTTTTGAGGGGAATAAAAATGCATCCACATCATTTTGCCCAAACCAAACCCGACCACCCCGCTTATATTATGGCGGGCTCAGGCGAGGCGGTCAGCTATAAACAGCTCAATGACCGTTCCAATCAGATTGCCCAATTGCTACGCGCCCGTGGGCTTAAGCGCGGCGATGGCATTGCTATTTTTATGGATAATAATGTGCATTTTTTTGAGATTTGCTGGGCTGCCCTGCGCAGTGGCCTCTATTACACCGCCATATCATCGCGCCTCACCGCGCCAGAAGTGGATTATATTATCCGCGACTGCAACGCCAAATTGCTTTTCACCTCAGATTATCTGCAAGATGTGGCGGGTGAATTGCTAAAATTAATACCTGATATGAACGGCTTATTTATGACTGGCACGCCGCGCGAAGGCTATGAAAATTATCTCACCGCCCGCGATGCACACCCTGCCGAACCGATTGGCGATGAATCGTGCGGGGTTGAGATGCTCTATTCTTCTGGCACAACCGGACGACCAAAAGGGGTGCGCCGTCCATTGCCCGACACGCCCATTGATACGGCTGATGTGGTGGTTATGATGTTATCAATGATTTATAGTGTTACTGAAGATGTAATTTATCTTTCCCCCGCCCCGCTTTATCACGCTGCGCCATTGCGCTATAATTTGGCGATTCAAATGCTGGGCGGCACCTGCGTCATTATGGAAAATTTTGACCCCGAAGAAGCCTTACATCTGATTGAAAAACACAAAGCCACCCACAGCCAATGGGTGCCGACTATGTTTGTGCGTATGCTCAAATTGCCAGAAGAAATACGCGGCAAATATGATGTTTCCAGCATGCAAGTAGCCATTCACGCCGCCGCCCCTTGTCCGATTCCAGTCAAGGAACAGATGATTGAATGGTGGGGACCAGTGATTTATGAATATTATGCTGGCAGTGAGGGCAATGGTTTCACACAGCTTAATTCCGAAGAATGGTTACAGCATAAAGGCTCGGTTGGCCGCGCCCTCAATGGGGTTTTGCATATTTGCGATGATGATGGCAATGAATTGCCCGTTGGCGAGGCGGGCACAATTTATTTTGAAACACCCGGTGAAGCACCGAGTTTTGAATATTATAATGACCCCAAAAAAACCGCAGAGAGCCGCAATCCAAAAAATAAAAATTGGTCAACTTTGGGCGATGTTGGGCGGATGGATGAGGATGAATATCTATATCTCACCGACCGCAAAGCCTTTATGATTATTTCTGGCGGCGTTAATATCTACCCGCAGGAAACCGAAAATCTGCTTATCACCCACCCCAAAGTGGCTGATGTTGCGGTGATTGGGGTGCCTAACGAAGAATTTGGCGAAGAGGTAAAAGCCGTTGTGCAACCCATGAATTGGAACGAGGCCGATGACGCGCTGGCCGAAACATTGATTGATTTTTGTCGGGAAAATTTGGCCGCCATTAAATGCCCGCGCTCGGTTGATTTTGACAAAGAACTACCACGCCACCCGACTGGCAAATTATATAAACGCCTTGTGCGCGACCGCTATTGGGGTAATCATGATTCAAAAATTGTATAAGTAAAATTTAATTCATCATCACACAGGAGAGAAAAATGAAATTATTTGAAAATTTAGAAGAATATGCCGCCGCCGCAGGGCAAGAAATTGGCACCAGCGATTGGATGGAAGTTGACCAAGAGCGCATCAACATGTTTGCCGATGCCACTGGCGACCACCAATGGATTCACCTTGACCCCGAGCGCACCCAAAAAGAGCTTAATATGCCCACCATTGCGCATGGGTTTCTCAGCCTATCGCTTTTGCCAGTGCTGATGGGGCAAATTTCTGGCGTTAAAAGCGTGACGCGGGGCATCAATTATGGCTCAAATAAAACCCGCTTTACTGGCATGGTGCCAGTTGGCTCAAAATTGCGGGCGCGGGCAAAATTGGTTAATGCCGAGCCAAAAGCTGGCGGCATGTTGTTCACCTCTGAGGTTACGGTGGAGATAGAAGGCTCAGACCAGCCCGCTTTAGTTACAGAAAATTTGACCCTGCTATTTGAATAGGCCGCATTATGAGCAATGATAAAATGGATGAAAATTGGGCGGTAAAAAAATCCGCAGATGAATGGCAATCGCAATTAACGCCAGAGCAATATCGCATCACCCGCGAGGCGGGCACTGAACCTGCTTTTTCGGGCCCCTATTTAGATGAAAAACGCGATGGCACTTATCATTGTGTGTGTTGTGGCAAACCGCTTTTTAGCAGTGAGTCAAAATATGATAGCGGCACGGGCTGGCCGAGTTTTTTTCAACCCGTCAGTGCCGATGCGGTGGCCGAGCGCGAAGATAATGCCTATAATATGCGCCGCACCGAAGTCATGTGCAATCATTGCGGGGCGCATTTAGGCCATGTGTTTCCTGATGGGCCGCCGCCAACGCATCAACGTTATTGCATGAATGGCGCGGCCTTGCGGCTGGACACTGGCGCTGGCGTTGACACTGGCACTGGCACAACAAAAACAGAATAATACTATTGCTGAATGAATAAAAACCCACCGCCAACAACACATCCGAGCGCACCGCAAGCCAGCCAGCGCGCTTTTACCGATACGCATCACGGCATCACGCGGCACGATGAATTTGCGTGGCTACGCGATGAAAATTGGCAACAAATTATGCACGACCCGCAAAATTTGAATGTTGAAATTCGCGCCCATTTGGAAGCGGAAAATGCCTATACCGATGCTATTATGGCCGACACGCAAGATTTGCAAGAGGCTCTATTTGCCCAGATGCGCGACCGCATTGAAGAAGAAGATATGAGTGTGCCAGTTAATGATGGTGCGCTGGCTTGGGCAACGCGCTTTTGTGCGGGTGGCGAACACGCGCTGATTTGTTGTGGCGGCCGCGACACCAAAACGCCTGATATGCAAATTGTGATTGATGGCAATAAAGAAGCCGAACCTTTCACATTTTTCAAAATGATAGACCATGCGCCAGACCCAACAGGCCGCAAACTGGCTTGGGCTTATGACGATAGAGGCGGCGAATATATCACCATTAAGTGCCGCGATATAGAAAGCGGCAAAGATTTGCCCGACCGCTTGGATGATACAGCAGGTGCTTTTGGCTGGTCGGCATGTGGTGGCTATCTTTTTTATGTTATGCTGGATAAAAACCACCGCCCCAATCGCGTGATGCGCCACCAGCTTGGTAGCCAACAAAAAGAAGATATTTGCATTTATGAAGAAAACGATGCTGGGTTTTTTGTCGGGCTTACGCGCACGCGCAGCGGGCGTTTTTTAATTATCAGTGCGCATGACCACACCACCAGCGAAAGCTGGCTATTGCCCACCGACCAGCCAGACGCACCGCTGTGCTGTGTTGCCCCGCGCTGCACTGGCATTGAATATGAGATTGATGATGATGCGGCACGCAACCAGCTCATTATTGTTACAAATTGGGACAAGAACGGCCAAGCCCAAGATTTTCAAATCGTCACCGCACCCGTGCCAAAAACCACTGGCAGTATGAATGATTGGCAAGTGCGCGAAGCCCATTGCAAAGGGCGGCTGATATTAAGCGCGCTGATTTTCAAAAATCATTTGGTGATTTTGGCGCGGGAAAATGCCTTACCCCATATTGATATTATTGATATGGATTCTGGCACGCGCCGCCAAATCAACTTTGCGCAAGCGGCTTATGATTTACACCTAGTCGCGATGGCCGAATATGACACCAGCAATTTGCGCTTTATCTATGCCTCTATGACCACGCCATCACAGACTTATGATTTTGATATGCACTCAGGCAAACGCATTTTGCGCAAAAGCCAGCACGTGCCAAATCACGACCCACAAAATTATGTAACGCGCCGCATCACGGCCACCAGCTATGATGGTGCGCGGGTGCCCATTTCTCTGCTTTATCACAAAGACACAAAGCTTGATGGCAGTGCGCCCGCCTTGCTTTATGGCTATGGTGCCTATGGCCTCACCATTCCTGCGGCATTTTCTACAAGCAGATTAAGCCTTGTTGATCGCGGTTTTATTTATGCCATCGCCCATATTCGCGGCGGCAAAGCCTGCGGCTATGATTGGTTTTTACAGGGGCGCGGCGCAAAAAAAACCAATAGTTTTGAAGATTTTCGCGCCGCCGCCCACGTTTTAATTGAACAAAATTATACGCGGCACGGGCAAATCACTTTGCATGGCGGCAGTGCTGGCGGATTGCTGGTGGGCGCAACCCTCAATTTGCAGCCTGATTTATTTTGTGGCGCGGTGGCCGAAGTGCCTTTTGTTGATGTGCTGACCACGATGTTAGATGATAGTTTGCCGCTCACCCCACCCGAATGGCCAGAATGGGGCAACCCCATCACCGACAAAACGGCCTATCAAAAAATTGCCAGCTACGCGCCTTATGAAAATATCATGGCAACAAATTATCCACATATTTTGGCGACAGGCGGCCTCACCGACCCGCGTGTAACCTATTGGGAGCCTGCTAAATATGTTGCGCGTATGCGCACAATGCGCCAAGATAACAAACTCACCCTATTGCGTATAGAAATGAGCGCAGGGCATGGCGGCAAAGCAGGACGCTTTAACCGCTTGCGCGAAATTGCTTTTATCTATGCTTTTGTGCTGAAAATTCACAATTATATTTGAGGATAAAATTATGACGATTTACCAATTTGAAGATGCCGATAAGCTTGGCTTTAACCCTGACAAGGTGAACCGCCTGCCTGATTTTTTTCAAAGCTATATTGATAGCCAACGCATACCGGGCATCAGCCTGCTGGTTGCGCGGGACAAAAAAATTGCCCATCTTAGTCATAGTGGCACAAGTGGCATTGGCGGCGGCTTTGATATTGATGATGAAACGATTTTCCGCATCTATTCTATGAGCAAACCCATCACCAGCGTTGCGCTGATGATGCTGGTTGAACAAAGCAAAGTCATGCTGCAAGACCCGATTACCAAATATCTGCCGTCCTTCAAAAATGTGAAAGTTTTTGAAAGTGGCACGCCATCTGACTACACCACCCGCGAGCCTGACCGCATGATTACCGTGCATGATTTAATGACGCATCAATCGGGTTTGACCTATGATTTTATGCTGGAGCATCCGGTGGACGCACTTTATCGCAATCATAAAATCAATGGTGCGCACAGCGAAAAATATGATTTGGCGGGATTATGCGACGCGCTGGCACAGATGCCCTTGCTGTTTTCACCCGGCGACAAATGGAACTATTCGGTTTCCACTGATGTTATCGGGCGCATTGTTGAAATTGCCTCTGGCCAGAATTTTGCTGAATTTTTGTCCGACAATATCTTTAAGCCGCTTGGCATGGTGGATACCAGTTTCACCAT
>JBPCVS010000180.1:0-3737 GCA_051010295.1 Parvibaculales bacterium
TCCATGGCGAAATACAGGCAATAATTCCCAAAGGCGCACGGGCGGCAATATAGCAACGTTGCGCTTGCTTGCCATAATAACGGCAAAAATCAACGGCTTCGCGCAGCTCTGATAGGGCATCGGGCAAAGTCTTGCCCGCTTCTTGCACCAATAGGCTAAGAAAATTCGCCATTTCCTGCTCTAGCAAATCAGCGGCTTTGGCAAAAATCGCCGCCCGCTCTTGCGGATTATTTGTCCTTGTGTCGCCATTGGCCCAATCCGATTGCTGCGCACAGCGCACGGCTACATCTATCTGCGTGGCCACCTGTGCGAGAGGGGCATAATCAGCCGTGCCAATTTTTTGAGTGGTATCTTGCGGGCTGAAAATATCTTTGCTTTCTCCCGCCATTGCTTGGCCATTGATGCGACTGGCCGCATGATAAACAACCCCTGCCGATTTGGTCATTGCATGGGTGGTTTTGGCCACCATTTCGGCTTGCGTTAAGTCAATCCCAAAGGCCGATACGCGGCCTGCTTCAACAATATCGGCAGGTGGCACAATGCGCGGATTGGCGGCCGTTTGATTGGCCGCGACAGCCGCAATCGGACACGAAACAATGTCATCAATCGCCACCTCTTCATCAAGCACCTGATTGACAAAAGAATTATTGGCTCCATTTTCTAGCAATCGCCTGACAAGATAAGCCAGCAAATCGCGGTGCTTGCCGACTGGCGCGTAAATGCGGCTGGCAACGCCAAACCGCGCCATCAGTTGCGCATGCAAAGCCGCGCCCATGCCGTGCAGTCGCTGAAACTCATAATCTGGCTGTTGCCCATCGGTCGTGTCCATAGATGTCGCCATCGCCGCCACCGCCGCCGCACTATGCGCATTATGGGTGGCGAATTGCGGAAAAATAACCGCCCGCGCCGCCAATAATTTGCGCGCACAGGCCAGATAGCTGACATCGGTATTTTCTTTGCGGGTGAACACCGGATAACTGGCCAGCCCCAGCTCTTGGGCGCGTTTGATTTCCATATCCCAATAGGCCCCTTTCACCAGCCGCACAGCAATTTTGCGCTGGGTGCTTTTGGCAAGGCTGATAAGATAATCAATCAATGGCAGGGCGCGGCGTTGATAAGCCTGCACCACCAGCCCCAGCCCCACCCAATCGGCCAGACTTGGCTCACGCAACAGCTTTTCAAAAACCAGTAGCGAGATTTCCATGCGGTCGGCCTCCTCAGCATCAATGGTCAACCACAAGCCCGCCTGTTTGGCAATGCGCGCCAGCGCGGTAATGCGCTCAACCAGAATCGGAACGCAAGTGTCGCGCTGGGCATATTCATAGCGCGGATGCAAGGCCGATAATTTGATAGACAGCCCGGCCGCCCGCACTATATCGCCGCTGCGGTTCGTATCGGCAGTAGCGGCCAAATCTTGCATGGCCTCCATATAAGCCGCAAAATAGGCATCGGCATCGGCATGGGTATAGGCCGCCTCGCCCAGCATATCATAGGAATGAGTAACGCCTTTTGCTTCATTGGCATGGGCGCGATGGCGGGCCTGCGCAATGGTTTGGCCTAGCACAAAATGGTCGCCCATAATGGCCACCGCCTTATCCACTGCGCGTGCCATCACGCGGTCGCCCAGCTTGGCTGAAAGATTGCGCGCCTCCACCCCGCCAGTGGCCGCCACCCAAGCGGCCGTTACGCGTAAGCCAGTGGTTGCCTGATTGACCAAAAAAGACGCGCTTTTGCCGCGATGCGCCGTCCAATTTGCGGCTTCAATTTTGTCGCGGATGAGCCTCCGCGAGGTCGCAAAATCGGGCGTGCGGATGAGGGCCTCGGCCAAGCGCATCAGCACCACGCCTTCGGCACTGGATAAGCCATATTCCTGCAATAAATCATCAATGGCCGAGCGACTGGTCTTGTTGTTGCGAATATCCTTAACCAGTTGCGCGGCACTTGCGCTGATGGCCAGCCTTTGGCGTTGCGTGAGGCCAATCGCCTGCGGCATCGCCGCCACAATATCGGCCTCATCGGCAAGATAGGCCGCAGATAATTTCGCCATTGTTTTTGTATTTGGCATAATTGCTCCTCATTTTTGCTTGCCAAAAATATAATGCGGCACAAATAAGAGGAAGTGGAACTTATTTATTGCAAAATATAGCCAAAAAGCCTATAATAATTGTCAAACACAAGTTGAAAAGGCTATAAAATTGAAAACTCACCAAACAATAGACGATATTGACCGCCGCATTTTGAAACAAATGCAGAGCGATGGTCGGCTGGCCGTTGTGCATTTGGCAGAGCGCGTTGGACTGAGCAAATCACCTTGTTTGAAGCGACTACGCCGACTGGAAAAAAACGGCTTTATTCGCGGTTATCGCGCCGAATTGGACCCTGATAAAGTGCAACAGGGCTATTTGGTCTATGTGCAGGTTAAGCTGTCTAGCACCAAACGCGCCACGCTTGAGGCTTTTAATGCGGCCGTGATGGATATTCCGCAAATTATGTCGTGCCACATGATGACTGGCGGCTTTGACTATTTATTGAAAATCCGCACGGCTGATATGAAGGCTTATCGGCAATTTTTGGGCGATGTTTTGTCGGTGCTTGAGGGCGTTGACCAAACAACCACTTTTCCAATAATGGAGCAGGTGAAAGAGTCGCACATATTGATTATTGATGAAATGGCTGATTAAAGCGACGAAAGCCGAAAATGCGGCGCAGATTGCCAATAGCAAAAATGGAGAGAAAAACATGGCAAGCGAAAAACTGGTAAAACTAGACACTATCAACCGAAAAATCATATCCATAACCCACACGCGGGCAGACATCTCCAATCAAGAGCTTGCCGACCTTGTCGGGCTGTCCAATTCTGCATGTTTCCAGCGCGTAAAAGCGTTGAAAGAAGCCGGCATTTTCAAAAGTTTTCATACTGATTTATATCTTGAACGCATGGTGGAACATGTTTTGGCTTATGTAGAGTTCACATTGGAAACCAACGACCCCCAACGTCGCAAAGCTTTTGAGGAAGTGATTGAAGACATTCCTGAATTTATGGATTGCATGCGCATAACGGGCGAAACGGATTATATTTCGTTCACCTGTTGCGCCAATACGCAAACACTGAGTGCCATCTGCGACAAGGTGAGCGGCAACCCCAAGCTGGGTGTTAAGCGCATCAAAACACGCATTATCTTAGAACGCGCAAAATGGTATCTCGGCTATCCACTAAAAAATTTGCAATGGCTGGAGTAAGGTGATTCTTTTCTCTTGCGCTTTTTATTCTTTTCTCTATAGGTTTAACTAGAACAATAATAAAAGAATATTGCTGATGACACAATTTGATATAAGCACGTTCGCTTTGACACATGCTAGGGGTGGCTATCGTTTTACGCTTACGCCCAAACAGGCTTTGGCAGGGGATATGGACATTCGTTGGGTGATTGCGCCAAAGGGCGACTCACCTGCGGATAATTATTTTTCTGACCTAACGGGAACGTTTCACTTTGCTTTTGGCAGCACCACTGCCCAAACCATCACCATCACGCCGCCTTATGATAATTTTGAAATTCAAATCTATCAGATTGTGAGCGATGGCGATGATATTTTGCTTGATAGCCAAGATATTATGCTTGCAGATGAGTCTGGGCGCAAAGCCAGTGGTGGGGGGGGTGGGGGGTGCGCTGGCCATCGCCTTAGTCGCTACCGAAAGCGTTTTTAACCTTGTGCTGATTGCATGGGCGGCATTGGCC
>JBPCVS010000181.1:0-2826 GCA_051010295.1 Parvibaculales bacterium
TATCCATGGGCTTATGATGCATGGCTGATGCAACAACGTATTCATTGGTTGCCAGAGGAAGTGCCACTGGCTGAGGATGTGAAAGATTGGCACAAAACACTCAGCGATGCCGAGCGCAATTTATTGACGCAGATTTTCCGCTTTTTTGTGCAGGCCGATGTGGAAGTGAATAATTGCTATATGAAACATTATAGCCAAGTGTTCAAACCTACCGAAGTGCAGATGATGCTGGCGGCTTTTTCTAATATGGAGACGATACATATTGCCGCCTATTCGCATTTGCTTGATACGATTGGCATGCCAGAAATTGAATATGAAGCCTTTATGAAATATGGCGCGATGAAGGATAAATATGATTATATGCAAGAATGGGGCGTTGAAACTAAAACAGATATTGCCAAAACATTGGCGGTGTTTGGCGGCTTTACCGAAGGGCTGCAGCTTTTTGCCAGCTTTGCTATTTTAATGAACTTTCCCCGTTTCAACAAAATGAAAGGCATGGGGCAAATTGTAACATGGTCGGCGCGTGATGAAACATTGCACACCAATTCTACTATCAAATTGTTCAATACATTTATTCAAGAAAACCCTGAAATTTGGAATGACAAAATTAAGCGCGACCTTTATACGGCTTGCGAAACTGTGGTGGCACATGAAGATGCTTTTATTGATTTGGCCTTTGAGATGGGCGGGGTGGAAGGGCTGGAAGCCCAGCATGTGAAAGATTATATCCGCTTTATCGGCAATCGACGTTTGGCGCAGCTCAATCTCAATCCGATTTATGAGATTGAAAAAAACCCATTGCCATGGATGGACGAAATGCTCAACGGCATTGAACATATGAATTTTTTTGAAGGGCGGGCAACCGAATATGCCAAAGCCGCCACAATGGGCACTTGGGATGAAGTTTTTAATTGAAATTGATGACAAAATCATAGCTAAAGAAACATGTAACATAAAACGAAAAGGAGATATTCAATGAAACATTTTATTTATGCGATGTTGGCGGCGATTTTTACTTTTAGCACGGCACAGGCAGAAGTTGAGCCGGGCACCTATTATGGCACTATCGGTGCGGTTTTGGAAAGTGAATTTGCCTTTGCTTCTGGCAATGGAAAATTAGACCAGAATACAAAATACCCAGCTGGTAACGAAGCAAAGGGTAGTGGCTGGTATATTGGTGCTGGTTATGTTTTTAATGATTCAGTAAATTTTGAATTGGGCTATACCGACTCTAATGATTATGAAAATAGTGCTGGTCCAATTTCTGAAGTCAACACATTAGAGGCCAGTGCTTTGATTTATTGGCGTGTAGAGTCACCCATTGCGCCTTATGTGCGCGTTGGGCTGTATCACACTGAAACCACGCAAACTGGGCCTGACGCTGCTATCACTGATGATCATAGCGATGACAATGTGCTTTATGGTGTTGGTTTTGACTGGATGGTGCGCGACAATGCGGCACTGCGGTTTGATTATACGCCGGGCAGTATTGACGATGATGATTTTGAACGATTGATGATTGGTCTGGTTGTCAATTTTGATTAGGCATTGATGTCGGGTGGGTTTTAACACCTTATGCCCACCCGATTTTAGGCCGCTATAATGCGGGCATGTTGTCTTTTCTTGCTCCATTGATGGCCAAACCTGCCGAACCGATTGAAGCGGTGGGCAATGTGTTGGACGCGCTTTTCACCTCTGACAAAGAGCGACTAGGCAAACAGGCGATATTGGCGCGCATTGCCCAACAACCCCAACTTGTGCAGACGGAAATAAACCGCACTGAGGCGGGGCATAAATCTTTATTTGTGGCGGGCTGGCGGCCTTTTATCGGCTGGGTGTGTGGCTTGTCGCTTTTATATAATTTCATTATTCGGGATTTAATTATCTGGGTGATGTCGCTCTCAGGCAGTGCGCTGGCCACGCCACCAGCTTTGCAACTTGATGTGTTAACCACCATTCTCTACGCGCTTTTGGGGTTGGGCGGCTTGCGCACTTTTGAAAAACTTAACCGCGCCACGCGCTAATGGTTACTATTCTTTAATTCCCGCCTGTTTCATAATTGTTTTGTAGATATTTTTGTCTTTGATGCCACTATGTGAAAGCGTAAAAGTCTTGCCTGTAATCGGGCTATACCATATTTCATGGTTGCCGCCGCGCCGCTTATATACGCAACCATGTTTTCTTAAAAACCGCTCCATTTCACCTTTTGTTTTATACATGGCGCAATGAGATTCTTGTCATAAGGCTAGGCTGTTGCCAGTTTTTCTGGCTGGCCTTCGGGTTGCTTTTCGGGCTGGTGCGCGTCCCAATACTCAATAGCCAACCATTGGGTAAGGGCTTTGATATTCATATCAAGCCGATAATTGCTGGCATCGGCCATGCTCATATTGTGATTTTCTTCCAATAATATAGGCACAACTTCGCTCAAATAAAGCTGCATTTGACCGGGGGTATCGGCCTCCAGTGCCAGCCCGTCAATATCATCGCTGACCGCAGTGAAGACTTTGGCTTCATTATTATAGTCAATATCAATCTTAAATGTTTTTGGTTTCCAAAAAAACATGGCATACCTCTCTGGCTCTCGCCTTATAGTATTGTAGGGGTGATTCACTCGTCAAGAAAAATTATTATTGCGCACCGCGCCTTTGCGTGGGCTTTAGAAAAAAAGCCAAACAAAATAAAACATTTACATATTTGTGGTGCTGCCGGAGAGAATTGAACTCTCGGCCTCTCCCTTACCAAGGGAGTGCTCTACCCCTGAGCTACGGCAGCAATGGCCGTTTAGTGCCACAAGGCGGGTTTTTATGCAACTGTAATTCGGGC
>JBPCVS010000182.1:0-3668 GCA_051010295.1 Parvibaculales bacterium
AAAAATGAGCTATGCTGTCAAAGAAATTTTTTACACTTTGCAAGGCGAAGGCGGACGCGCTGGCCGCCCTGCGGTGTTTTGTCGCTTTGCGGGGTGTAATCTCTGGTCGGGGCTAGAGCGCGACCGCGCCAAAGCACAATGCAGTTTTTGCGATACTGATTTTGTCGGCACCGATGGCCAAAATGGTGGCAAATTCGCCAATGCCGAAAAGCTGGCCGAAGCGATTATCGCGCAATGGCCTTCTGGCGTGGCCAAAGATGCGGCTTATGTGGTGTTCACGGGTGGCGAGCCATGTTTGCAGCTAGACACCGCTTTGCTGGATGTTTTGCACGCGCAGAATTTTGAAACCGCCATTGAAACCAACGGCACTTTGCCGGTGCCAGAAGGCGTGGATTGGATTTGCGTTAGCCCCAAGCCGCAATCGCAGCTGGTGCAGATGCGTGGCCAAGAATTAAAATTTATTTATCCGCAGGCCACGCTTGCGCCTGAGCAATTTAGCAATCTGGATTTTGAGCATTTTTATTTGCAACCAATGGATACCGGTGCGGAAGCGACAAGCTGGCAAAATGTGCAAGCCGCCATCGCCTATTGTTTGCAACACCCGCAATGGAAACTCAGCCTACAATCGCATAAACTTGTTGGGCTGGATTAAATTGATAATTTCGGGCATAAGAGGCCATGCAATTAACACGTGATTTTAATTTTGATGCCGCCCACGCGCTTGCCCATTATGGAGAAGGCCACGCCAATGCGCGGCTACACGGCCATAGTTTTCGGGCGCGAATCACCGTTGAGGGTATGCCAGATGCGCATGGGCAAATTGTTGATTTTGATAAATTTGGCAAAATTCTTGAACAAGTGCGCGCCGAACTAGACCATCAAATGCTCAATGATATTGTCGGGCTGGAAGTGCCTACATTAGAAAATTTATGCCTGTGGCTATGGGCGCGGCTGGCAGAAGAGTTGCCGCAAATCTGCGCGGTGGAAATGTTCCGCGATAGTCTTGGCCAATCTTGCCTCTATAAAGGAAGCCAGCATGGTAGATAAAGCCAATAAAAAAAGCCCGCTTGGCCAACCAGCCGCCCTGCCCGCCTCGCCAGAGGAAGCCGTGTTGGTGCGCGTGGATAATCCGCACCCTGACACGCTTTATGTGGCGCGTTTTACAGTGCCAGAATTTACCTCGCTTTGCCCAATGACAGGCCAGCCCGATTTTGCCCATCTGGTGATTGATTATGTGCCGCGCAAATATCTGACCGAAAGCAAAAGCTTCAAATTATTTATGGGCAGTTTTCGCAATCATGGCGCGTTTCACGAAGATTGCACTTTGCAAATTGCCAAAAGGCTGGTCGCGTGCATGCGTCCGCGCTGGCTACGCATTGGCGGCTATTGGTATCCACGGGGCGGCATCCCGATTGATGTGTTCTGGCAAAGCGGCACACCACCCAAAAACCTGTTTATCCCCGAACAAGACGTTGCCCCCTATCGCGGTCGTTAAACCATTACCAAAGACGACTTGAAAAACAATCTGCCAATAGCTATTCTCAATATATAGAAATCGCAAAAGGAAGAAGAAAAATGAAGAAAAACAATGTGTTGAAAGTATTAGCGGTCAATTTGCTATCTTTCTGCTTGCAATATAAGATTAAAACACTTATATAGAGTGTGGGCAGGGAAAAATCCCAGTCGCCAAGGAGCCTTCGGGCTCCTTGTTTTTTGTCTAAACTGTTTTTTGCCTATCTCACCTATTTTGGGGAAATTTTTAGCCCTATTTTACGTTTCCCTTTTCTAAAAAATTTATTGGCTATTACGTCATAGGCTCGATTTTCCCGTTGTGGAAATGCAACATGTGAGCCAACTGGACGGCCAACCAAATCGGCAAGCTGAAGCCCTGTTGAATTGGCCGCTTTCTTTGCAAATTTTAATTCCATAGGTGTCAATGTATAATCTCTTTTATGGCTTTGCTTTGCATCATAGGCATTGCTCAAAACGCAATCAAACTCTTCTTTGAGTAATTTATCTTCGCGCTTTCCCCTACCTTCTGCAATAATATGCGTTAAGCGTCCATGCTGATTCTTGGACAGAAGAAAATCATTCAACCGCTCCAAACAAAATTGCAAGGCCATGTGGTACATATCTCTGCTGTTATCTTCTTTGAGATTATTTTTATTAAATACCGAACAGACCAAAACAAAATATGCCTGTTGCATAATATCATTCAATCGCTCCATAAATCTTTCGTTCAATTCATTATCCATAAGACAGGTAAAATCATTTTCTTTCTGCCTTATCTCATAGGAATGTAAATTTACCATATCATGGCCAAAAATCTCAAATTTTAAGTCCTGAATCGCAGGTATAATAAATCTGCGATAACTCTCCTTTGACACAATGACAAATGTCAAAACAAACACTGGAAATGCTGGGTTTTTATCTTTCAGGCTGGGCGAACCGCTCTCATCAACATAAACGATGTAATCCGAAAATTGCAACCTTCTGATAGCCTTATTTTTCATTCAATTCATCTCCGTTCCAAGTCAACTCACTTCATGCAGATTTTTAAGCATCGCCAATAAATCCCGTGCTTGCGACAAGGCAAGGCAGCTAGGCGCATCGCACAGGGCGTTATCGGGTTCGGGGTGGAACTCCAAAAACACGCCATTAGCCCCCGCCGCCACGCCCGCTTTGGCCAGTACCGCCACGCCTTCTCGCCGTCCGCCGCTTGACGCGCCTTTGGTGCGCGGGTCTGCACCCGGCAGTTGCACCGCATGGGTGGCATCAATGGTTACTGGCACGCCGAGTTTTTTCATCTCAGGAATGGCCAACATATCCACCACCAAATTATTGTAGCCAAAGCTGGTGCCGCGCTCGCACAAAATAATCTGCACATCAGGCGCGCCCTCTCGCGCTTTAGCGATGATATTGGCGCAATCCCACGCCGCCATATTTTGCGATTTTTTGGCATGTAGCCAGCCGCCTGTTGCCGCCACCTGCCGCGCTGTTGCCACCACCAAATCTGTCTGGCGCACCAAAAAGGCGGGCAACTGCAACACATCGGCCACCGCGCCCAATTTTTCGGCTTGTTGTGGCTCGTGCAAATCCGTCAATATCGGCACTTGATGGGCGGCCTTCACCGCCGCCAATATCGGCAAACCAGCCTCTAGCCCCCCCTCCCCTAAATCAGGCCCGCGATAGCTGTTGATTGATGAGCGATTGGCTTTGTCCCAACTGGCTTTGAAAATATAAGGCAGCTCCAAATCGGCGCAGATATTTTTTAGCTCCGCCGCCACCTCCAGTGCCAAACCCTCATCTTCCAGCACATTCAGCCCTGCCATCACCAACAGTTTTTCGCCATCGCCGATTTTAATATCATAGTTTTTTAGTGTTAAATTTTGCATGCGCGCCTCCTATTATACTGGCCTATTATACTAGCCTACTTTGCGCCAATGCCGCCTCTATAAAAGATGCAAAAAGCGGATGCGGCGCAAAGGGCCGCGATTTTAATTCGGGGTGAAACTGCACCCCGATAAACCATGGGTGGTCAGCAATTTCCACAATTTCTGGCAACACCCCATCGGGCGAAACGCCTGATACCATCATGCCTTTGCTTTCCAACATCTCACGGAACGCCATATTGACTTCATAGCGGTGGCGGTGGCGTTCGGAAATAA
>JBPCVS010000183.1:0-6594 GCA_051010295.1 Parvibaculales bacterium
CCCGTCCCAAGCGGCTCGCGCATTGTGCGTAGCACAATAGACGCAAGAGCATCGCTTGGGAAAAACAAGAATCAAATTAGAAGCAAAAACAGATAGTGAATGGAAAAAAAATAACTATGCTATAGTAAGATGTTACTTTGAATAATAAGACCTTAATTTGGGAAAAGAATATATAAGATACACAAAAGGGGAAAGCACAATGAGCAATATAAGAAGAAGGAATTTTTTAACGGGTGCCAGCGCGTTGGCTGTTACGGCATTGGCCATGCCGCCACAGCGCGCATTGGCCGCATGGCGCGATGAATTTGTTACCTATGATGGCATGGGGCAAGCTGAATTGGTGCGAAGCGGGCAGGTGTCATCATTGGAATTGACGCAAGCGGCGATTAAACGCGTTGAAAAACTCAATCCGATACTCAATGCCGTTGTGCATAAATTATATGATGAAGGCCGCGCCACCGCGCAAGCGGGTTTGCCCAATGGGCCTTTCAAAGGTGTGCCATATCTGATTAAAGATTTATCCGAATTAAAAGACGCGCCGCTGACTTTTGGCTCAAAGCTTTTTGAATATAATGTGGCCGATGGCGATAATGGCAGTGTTGAACGCGCAAAACAGGCGGGGCTGGTGATTATCGGCAAAACGAACACGCCCGAATTTGGTTTTATTTCCACCACAGAGTCACAGCTTTTGGGCGCGGCGCGCAACCCCTATAATGCCGCCTATCACACGGGCGGTAGCTCAGGCGGTGCTGGCGCGGCAGTGGCTTCTGGCATGGTGCCATTTGCCCATGCTTCTGATGGCGGGGGTTCAATTCGTATTCCTGCTTCGGTGAATGGTTTGGTCGGGCTAAAGCCTAGTCGCGGGCGGCTTTATACTAATCGGCCTTTGCGGTTTCCTGTTGATATTTCGGTGCGGCTGGCGGTTAGCCGCTCGGTGCGCGACACGGCGCAAATTTTGAATGTGAGTGAGAAAAAAGGCAGTGCGGCAACGCTTGACTCGGTTGGTTTTGTGTCTAGCGCATCGCGCAAAAGGCTCAAAATTGCTTTCATCACCAAAACCTATGTCGGCACAGATGCCACGCCTGATGTGCGCGATGCTACCCAACGCGCCGCCAAAACATGTGCCGCGCTCGGCCATCATGTTGAAGAGGTTAATGACACGATAATTGGACCAGAATTTGGCGATAATTTTATGAATATCTGGGCATCTAGTGCCTATGAATTGGTGAAAAATGCGCGCCTGATTGGGCTGAGGCAATGGCGGTGGGTTAACCCCGATGAAGTGTTAGAGCCATTTACGCATGGGCTGGCCGATATGTTTGAGAAAAATATCACCCGCGACCCTGATGCGGTTAAAAAAGCAGTGGCTTATTGTGGCCGCGTGGGTGAGGCTTATGCCGCATTTTTTGAGAAATATGATGTGTTGCTTACGCCCACTTTGCGCCGTCCGCCTCTGCTGATTGGCGAAGAGGGTAGCCATAAATCTTATGAAGAGCTTGCTGAAAATGTGTTGGATTATGTGGCCTATACACCGCAATATAATGCGGCGGGCAATCCTGCCATCAGCTTGCCGCTTTATATGAGCCGCAATGCGTTGCCCATTGGTAGCCAATTTGCCGCCAAAATAGGCGCGGAAGCCACGCTTTTGCAGTTGGCTTATGAATTGGAGGAAGCCGTGCCATGGGGCAATCGCTGGCCGCAAATATCGGCACTGAAATCCTAGGCTTGTTTTTCTGCCATATTTTCTGTGCGGTGCGAAAGAAATTTTTGCGGATGCACCCCATCTGCATAACCCATAAAGGGCGGGTGGATAGAATAACCAATCAACTCACGCGCACGTTGCGGCAATTTTGCAGCAATTTCTTGCGGCACAGATAACACCATATTTTCCAATGGCCGCACCCAGCCGGGGCAATATTGCGGTGTTAAAATAAGGCGTGGCGCATCGGATTTATTTGCCCCACCACGATGCCACAATGTGCCTTTGGCTAGCATAAGTGAGCCAGCTGGCATACATATTTTGAGCGCGTCTGGCCGTGCGCCGGGGTCGTCATTGACTGTGCGGTTTTCTTTGTCGCTAAATACCGCCGCCGATGACGCATGGTCGGGCATTTCATTGCCCCATTTATGACTGCCGGGTATAATTTCAGTCGCGCCATTGCTTTGCGTGGTGTCGTCAATCGCCCAAAACGCGCTCAACTGCCATGCGTCACGCGGACGCGATACCATGCAATGGCTATCATCATAATGCCATGGTTGCACTGTTTCGCCCGAATGTAACTGAATGGCCAGAAAAGCCGATAATGTGCAAGAATTGCCCAATTCAGCTTCGGCAAAACCCAACGGCAAGGGGTGAATGGCTAGTTCGGCAAAAATATCGCCTTTGCCCATCAGCGCATATTCACGAAAAGATTTCAGCCCCTCAAAATCGTTGCGGCCAAATCTTTGACGTGCAAAATATGGCTCTAGCGCGGTGTGCACGCGCTGCAAATCTTGCGGCGACAGAACATTTTCAAAAACAACATAACCAGCCTCGTCAAATTCTTGTTTGACGGTGGCAAAATCGCGCCCACCAAGATGCGGCTTCATGCCAGCCAGCAATTCATCGCTCAATTTATTTTGCCTGTTATACATAGCACGCCTCTTTTGTTGTTCTATAATCACAATATCTGCGTAAAGATAATAAGGGCAATTTACAAGTTAAGGCAAGCTTGTTAGGTTGAAGCCAGATGATGACTCGAATCAAGTTGGTCTTTTTGCAAGAGGGTTTTTATGTCGGCGCACGCTCCTAATAAAGTTAATAAAAGTGGGAAGCAAGCCGCGCCGCAATCGCAGCACAAGCCCAAAAAACCTATCCGCCCCATTGGCAAATCTTATGCGGCTATTGATTTAGGCACAAATAATTGTCGCTTGCTGATTGTTGAAGCTGGCAAAAAAGCCAACGCATTTCGGGTGCGCGATAGTTTTTCGCGCATTGTGCGGCTGGGCGAAGGGCTGAGTGCAAATGGTTGCTTGTCGGAAGCGGCGATGCACCGCACCCTTGCGGCACTCAAAATTTGTGCGTCCAAAATTCGCCGCAACAAGGTGCAACGCATAAAATGCGTGGCCACCGAAGCGTGTCGCCATGCCAGCAATAGCCGCGATTTTATTGCGCGGGTAAAGCGCGAAACCAATTTAACATTAGAAATTATTGATGGCGATAAAGAAGCGCGTTTTGCCGCCATTGGTTGCGGCTCATTATTTGATGATAAAGCAAAACATATTCTCATTTTTGACACGGGCGGCGGCAGCACCGAAATTTCGCGGCTGGATAAAAAGAATGATGGCTTTTTTTACATTGCCGATAGTGTCAGCCTGCCGCTTGGCGTGGTGCGCTTGGCTGAGCGTTTTGCCAGAAATGACCCAGAGGCGCATGGATATAAAGCAATGTTGGAAGAATCGCATAAACAGCTGGCGGGTTTTATGGCGCGGCAGACCATGTTGACCGATATGAAAGATTTACAGATTATTGGCACTTCTGGCACCATTACGACATTGGCGGCGGTGCAAAAAGGGCTGGCGCGTTATGACCGCAATCAAGTTGATGGATGCAAAATCCGTGCCGAAGATATGCGGGCGATTATTGACAAATTGGTAACGCAAAGCCGTGTTGACCTTGTTAGCCACCCCTGCATTGGCGAACAACGCGCCGATTTGATGTTGGCGGGCTGTGCGGTGTTTGATGCGATTTGCCACAACTGGCCAGTGCCAGAAATTTGCGTGGCTGATAGGGGCTTGCGCGAAGGTATGCTCATCAAAATGATTCAGCACGATAAAGCACGTAAGGCGCGCAAAGCAGGTAGGCGCAAAAAAGCCAATGCAAATCATAAAAGGAATGGCGCGTGACGCGGCGCACAAATGATGGCCAAAAACGCGGCCACAGAATGAGAACCCGCGTTAAAACCGCCAAAGGGCGCAAATTATCGTCAACGCGTTGGCTGGAACGCCAGCTTAATGACCCCTATGTGGCGGCGGCGCAAAAAGACGGCTATCGCTCGCGGGCGGCCTATAAAATTATTGAAATAGATGACCGTTTCAAATTTTTGAAACCGCAGGCGCGCATTATTGATTTGGGCAGTGCGCCGGGCGGCTGGGCGCAGGTGGCGGCGCAACGTATTGGCACAGGGGGCAAAAACGGCAAAGGCTCGGTTACAGCAATTGATATGCAAGCCATGCAAGCCCTAGCGGGGGTTACATTTTGCCAGCTTGATTTTATGGATGATGCCGCCCCGCAGCTTATTGAAAATTTGGTTGGTGGGCAGGTTGATTTTGTCATGTCAGATATGGCCGCGCCCGTGACAGGCCATCGCCAGACCGACCATCTCCGCACCATTGTGCTGGTGGAGGCGGCGGCTCATTTTGCTTTTGGGATATTAAAACCGGGCGGCGGCTTTTGCGCTAAAGTGTTTCAGGGCGGCACTTCTGGCGATATATTGCGCGAATTAAAAAGCCGTTTTGACAAGGTGCAGCATATAAAACCCAAAGCCAGCCGCAAAGAATCAGCCGAGCTTTATGTCATTGCGCTGGGTTTTAAGGGCGATAGAGATGCCCCGCCGCCTTCCTAAGTCTCTGATTTTGCAACGTTTAATTTTTTTTGCATATATTCTTTGCATAACCCACCCAAAAAATGATAGGGGAAGTCGTCAAACCCCATAGAGGATTTGACATTATGTTCAAAGAAGCCCTTACTTTTGATGATGTGTTGCTGGCACCTTGTGCTTCAAGCATTTTGCCTTCACAGGCCGACACTGCCACGCGCATTACCCGCAACATTGAGCTTAGCATTCCGCTTATCTCGGCGGCGATGGATACGGTGACCGAAGCTGATATGGCCATTGCGATGGCGCAGGCGGGCGGTATGGGCGTGTTGCATCGCAATTTTACGCCAGAGGAACAAGCCGAACAGGTGCGGATTGTGAAAAAATTTGAAAGCGGCATGGTGGTTAATCCCCTGACAATACGGCCATCTGCGACATTGGCCGACGCGCTTGATTTAATGACGAAAAATAGCATTTCTGGTGTGCCAGTGACCGAAGAAAACGGCAAGCTGGTGGGCATTTTGACCAATCGTGATGTGCGTTTTGCCTCGGCACCCGACCAGCCTGTGCAAGAATTAATGACTAAAGATAATTTGGTGACAGTGCAAGAAGCCGTTGCGCAAACTGAAGCCCAACGTTTATTGCACCAGCACCGCATTGAAAAATTGCTGGTGGTAGATGATGCTTATCGGTGCATTGGGTTAATCACTGTTAAAGATATGGAGAAAGCGCAACTCTATCCTAATGCCGCCAAAGATGAGCAGGGGCGGTTGCGCGTGGCGGCGGCCTCTACTGTGGGTGATGAGGGGTTTGCCCGCACCCAAGCCTTGATTGATGCGGGGGTGGATTTGGTTGTGGTGGACACCGCGCACGGCCATTCCGACCGCGTAAGCCAAGCCATTGAGCGCATTAAATCGGCCTCTAATGCTGTGCAGGTGATGGCGGGCAATGTGGCCACTGCCGATGGCGCGAAAGCCTTGATTGATGCGGGGGCTGATGCGGTTAAAGTGGGCATTGGGCCGGGCTCTATTTGCACTACGCGGGTGGTGGCTGGCGTGGGTGTGCCGCAGCTTACCGCTATTTTGGATGCGGTGAGTGTGGCGCGCAAAGCCAATGTGCCAGTGGTGGCCGATGGCGGCATAAAATATTCTGGCGATTTGGCCAAAGCATTGGCGGCGGGGGCGGGTTGTGCAATGATTGGCTCATTGCTGGCGGGCACTGATGAAAGCCCCGGCGAAGTGTTTTTATATCAAGGGCGAAGCTATAAGCCATTTCGGGGTATGGGCTCGGTGGGGGCGATGGCGCGTGGCTCGGCAGACCGCTATTTTCAGCAAGATATTGATGATACGCATAAGCTGGTGCCAGAAGGCGTGGAAGGGCGTATTCCCTATAAGGGAGCTGTGGCGCAAATTGTGCATCAATTGGTTGGTGGCTTGCGTGCCGCAATGGGCTATACAGGCTCGGCCACCATTGACGCATTGCACAAACGCGCCCAATTTATCCGCATGACATCGGCCTCGCTGACCGAAAGCCATGTGCATGATGTGAGCATTACACGCGAGGCACCAAATTATCCGGGATCGGGCAAAAACTAATGATGATACGACTTTTCTTGTTTTTAATAATCTGCACCCCATTGCTGAGTGTTGCGCCAGCCTATGCCGCCTCAAAACAATATCGCGCATTGGCGAGCCAGCTGGTGGACGAGGCCGAACAAGCTCTGCAAAGCGATGAGATTGACTCTAACATTGATAAAGCAGACGAGTTGGCTAATCTGGCACTCACTGCAGACCCAAGCAATGTAAAAGCCTATTGGGTGAAGGCGCGGGCGCAACAGGCCAAAGGCAATAATGAACAAAGCTTGCATTTGCTCAATATCGGGCTGCAGCTTAACCCCGAAAATATAGCCGCGCTTAATTTGCAGGGCGATATTGCGCTGGCGGTGAATAATTTGGAACAAGCCGAGACCAGTTTGAAAAATTTACGCACCATTTGCGGCCAGTCATGTGCGGCGGCC
>JBPCVS010000184.1:0-22021 GCA_051010295.1 Parvibaculales bacterium
TAACCGAAAATGCGCCAAAGCCGCGCAATTCCACGCGGTCGCCGCGCACCATCGCTTCGGTAATTTCGCTGAGAATGCGGTTCACAATGGCTTCCACATCACGTTGATAAAGATGCGGATAAAGTTCGGCAATGCGCGTTACAAGTTCGGATTTAATCATCCTGCTTCCTCCCAGTGGATACTAACCCTGCCAAACTGTCCCCTGCACGTCAAGCGCATTTGCATAAACCGCGCAATTCTATGTCTCACTTTTCTTAGCAGTTGCTTTCGGTGTCGCTTTTTTGGCGGGTGTTTTTTTAGCGGCAGTTTTTGCAGTGGCTTTCTTTTCAGGGGCTGGCTTTTTAGCGGCTTCCTTTTTAGTGGTTGGCTTTTTAGCGGCTGCTTTTTTAGGGGCTGCTTTTTTTGCAGGTGCTTTTTTAGGAGCCGTCTTTTTTGTTGCAGTTTTTTTAGCCGCCGCTTTTTTTGGTGCAGCTTTTTTGGCTGCTGGCTTTTCTTTTTCCACCTCTGCCTCTACTTCTACTTCAGGCTTTGCTTCTGCCTCTACTTCAGGCTTTGCTTCTGCCTCAGCCACTGCTTCTACTTCAGGCTTTGCTTCCACTTCTGCTTTAGCGGCTTTTTTTGTTGTGGTTTTTGGCGCGGGTTTTTCTTCTTGTGGCTCTTCTTGTTTAAGAGCCGCACCCAAAATATCGCCCAATGAAGCCCCACTATCGGATGAGCCATATTGTGCGACAGCTTCTTTTTCTTCAGCAATTTCCAGTGCTTTCACCGACAGCCCCACGCGGCGGGCTTTGCGGTCTAATCGGGTGACCATCGCATCAAATTTGTCGCCTATATTAAAACGCTCTGGACGCTGGTCTTCGCGGTCGCGTGATAAATCACCCCTGCGCACAAAAGCCCCAACATCTTTTTCGCCAATCGTCACCTCTAAACCACCATCATTAACAGCGGTTACTTCGCAGGTTACCGTGTCGCCACGTCGCAAATCATCAAGGCTTTCAAATGGGTCGCCCTCAAGCTGTTTAATGCCCAAGCTAACGCGCTCTTTTTCTTGGTCAACCGCCAACACCATTGCTTCAACAATTTGGCCTTTTTTATATTCGGCCAGTGCTTGTTCGCCAGAGGCATTCCAATCCAAATCGGCAATATGCACCATGCCGTCAATTTCATCTTCCAGCCCGATAAACAAGCCAAATTCGGTGATATTTTTAACCTCACCGCTTATTTTTGTGTTCACGGGATAACGTTTTTCAAAACTCTCCCATGGATTTTCCATACATTGTTTCAGCCCCAATGAAATGCGTCTTTTTTCGCTGTCAATTTCCAAAATCATCACTTCAACTTCTTGCGAGGTAGAAACAATTTTACCGGGATGCACATTTTTCTTCACCCAACTCATTTCTGACACATGCACCAACCCTTCTACGCCGTTGCTAAGTTCAACAAATGCGCCATAATCGGTGATGTTTGTAACACTGCCTGTTACTTTTGAATTGAGTGGGAAAAGACTAGCGGCATCGTTCCATGGGTCATTTTCCAGCTGTTTCATGCCTAACGAGACGCGCTGGGTATCAATGTTGATTTTAACAACTTGCACTTTGACTTTTTGGCCGACATTTAACATTTCTGATGGATGATTAACCCGATGCCACGCAATATCAGTGACATGCAATAAGCCATCAATGCCGCCTAAATCAACAAAAGCACCATAATCGGTGATATTTTTAATAACGCCTTCAACAATCTGGCCTTCCGCCAGATTTTGCACAATTTCGCTCCGTGCTTCGGCACGTGTTTCTTCCAAAATGGCACGGCGTGAAACAACGATATTGCCGCGCCGCCGATCCATTTTCAAAATCTGAAAAGGCTGTGGTGTGTGCATAAGTGGCGTGATGTCGCGCACCGGACGAATATCAACTTGACTGCCCGGCAAAAAGGCGGTTGCCCCATCCAAATCAACCGTAAAGCCACCCTTGACGCGGCCAAAAATAACCCCATCAACGCGCTCTTCAGAATCATATTTTTGTTGTAGCTTAATCCAGCTTTCCTCGCGGCGCGCCTTATCACGCGATAACATGGCCTCGCCCATAGCGTTTTCAATGCGGTCAAGAAAAACCTCAACCTCATCGCCTACTTCAATGCTAGGCGGCTGGCCAGCCATTGAAAATTCGCGCAACGGCACGCGGCCTTCAGTTTTAAGGCCAACATCAATAATTGCTAAATCATTTTCAATCGCTGTAACGCGCCCTTTAACAACATTGCCTTCCAATGGCGCGTCGTTTCTAAAGCTTTCTTCCAGCAGGGCTGCAAATTCTTCACTTGTCGGGTTCATTGACCCACTATCTGTTTTAGACACTCTTGTGTCTCCTATGGTTGTGCCGAGCCTGTCCCCTTTGGGGCGGGTGGACTTCCTGCATCACACAATGTTAAAGGCGCAAAGCACGCACTGCAACATTGGCAGGCATTGTTGAAAATAATGTTATAGCGGGTTGGATTTCAAGCATCTGTTTGTTCAATCAGAGCCAGAGCCGCCAAAAACACCTCCTCTATAGACAAATCGGAACTATCAAGCAAGAGGGCATCTTCAGCTTGTTTCAAAGGGGCGATGGCGCGTTGGCTGTCTTGGGCATCGCGTTTTTCAATATCAGCCAGCACAACAGCAAAATCTGGGGGGCTTTCATCACCATAATTTTTTTCAATCAACTCTTGCCAACGGCGTTTGGCGCGGATTTCTAGCCGCGCTGTGATAAATAATTTATGGTGCGCATGCGGGCATACAATTGTGCCAATATCGCGCCCATCCAACACTGCGCCCGCCAAATTTTGCGGCGGTGAGCGAGCAAAATCGCGCTGATAAGCCAAAATGGAAGCCCGCACTTGTGGCTTGGTGGCCACCAATGAGGCGGCTTTGCTAATTTCGGCGGTGCGTAACAAGGGTTGGGTTTCGGGCAGGGTGAGCCAGTCAAAATCTAACTTTTGTAAAGCACTCTCAATATAGCTATCAATGGCGGCATCATTGATTAAACCGCCTTTATTTTGCAAAATCTGCAAAATTTGTAAGGCCACGCCGCGATATAATGCGCCTGTGTCTAAATAAGCAAAGTTGAAATGCGCTGCCAGTTTTTTGGCTAATGTGCCTTTGCCAGAGGCGGCTGTGCCATCAACCGCGATAATCGTTACGCTAGTGGTCAAAATTTGCCCCCATTTGTGCCATTACCTCAAAAAAATTGGGAAAACTGGTTGCAATCATGCGTGTATCGTCAATTTTGATGGGTTTTTGTGCGGCCAGCCCTAACACCAAAAAAGCCATTGCAATGCGGTGGTCGTGATGGGTTTGCACCATGTTGCCGCCGGTTACCGCACCGCCTGTTACATGCAAAAAATCTTCACCCTGTTGCACTTGCACCCCATTTTTTTCAAGCCCATCGGCAATAGCCGCCAGTCGGTCGCTTTCTTTGTGGCGCAATTCGGCCAGCCCATGCATGCGGGTTGTGCCATCCGCCACTGCCGCCGCCACCGCCAATAAAGGATATTCATCAATCATAGAGGCTGTTTTGTCGGCAGCCACCTCAATACCGCGCAAGCGACTATAGCACACATTAATATCAGCAAGGGTTTCACCCGATTTATGGCGTTCATTAAAAATGCGAATATCTGCGCCCATCTCGCGCAATATCCGTATGAGTCCATCGCGGTGCGGATTCAGCAGAATATCTTTCAAAATAATGTTTGAATCTGGCACCAGCAAAGCCGCAACCATTGGAAAAGCGGCTGATGATGGGTCATTTGGTATGTGGAGGGTGCAGGCCTGCAAGCGGGCGGGGCCAGTCAGTTCAACAATTTGATTGCCCATTTTTTCATAATTGCGAATATCTGCGCCGAACAAGGCCAACATATTTTCGCTATGGTTGCGAGTTTGGTGCGTTTCGCGCACAATGGTTTTGCCTTGCGCACCCAGCCCAGCCAACAAAATAGCCGACTTAACCTGTGCCGAAGCCATTGGCGGGGTATAATCTATCGGCAATGGCATGGGCGCACCGCGCACCATAAGCGGCAAATGCGTTTCTTTATCGCTTTTTTTGTCACTTTGCGGCTTTATTTCTTGTTGATAAGCTTCAATTTGTGCCCCCATTTGTGCAAGCGGGGTGGTGATGCGTGCCATCGGGCGGGCGGATAAGGATTTATCCCCCATAAAATGCGCACTAATGCCGCCACCTGCCACCACACCCATAACCAGCCTTGCGCCTGTGCCAGAATTGCCAAAATCAAGCGGGGCGGTCGGGTTTTGCAAGCCAGCAGGGCCCACGCCTTCCACCACCCATTTATGGCCAGTTTTTTTAATATCCGCACCCAAAGCCCGCAATGCGCTGGCTGTGGCCAATATATCATCGCTTTCCAATAAACCCGAAATATGACTGGTGCCAGTGGCCAATGCAGATAAAATTAATGCCCGATGTGAGATAGACTTATCACCCGGCACATGCACAGGCCCTGTTAAAGGTTTGTGCGCCTTGTGGGCAGTGGCAGAAATGGGGCGTGGATTGTTCATAATTTTGGTGTTTTCACTGTTTTTAAGGCATGCGTCAAGCTTTGGCTTATTACAATAAATTATCACAAATGAAATTTTTTTGTTTTTTGGCTTTGACAGTTTCAAAACTTCATGGCATGGGAACAGAGTGAATTTTGTCTAAGAGGGTCTTGTGGTCGATTCAAAGCTTGGTAACAAATGCCAGTGCGAGGCATGCAACGCCAAATTTTATGATTTGAATAAAAGTCCGGTCGTTTGCCCGAAATGCAACACGACCCTTAAAATTGTGCAGGCAGAAAAAAACTCGCCCGCCGATGCGCCCGATTTGCCGCCTGATGATGAAACAGAGCTGGAAGATGATGAGGATACATTAAGCCTTGAAGATATTGATGATGACGACAATGATGATGATGACACATTGGGTGAATTTGAGCATGAGCATAAAGATGGTGCATTAGACGCTGATGAAGATGCCGCCTTATTGCCAGAAAATGATGATGATGCTGTGTTGCTGGATGATGAGGATGACGAAAAAGCATTTTTTGACGATGAAGATGAAGATGAGGACGAAAATGATGATGATTTGGGAGAGGAAGAATAAAGCATAATCAGCCGTGCCAATTTTATAAAAATTGGGCGGGCTTGGTTGATAATTTAGGGGCCATAGCTCAGTTGGGAGAGCGCTTGCATGGCATGCAAGAGGTCGGCGGTTCGACCCCGCCTGGCTCCACCATATCCGAAGATATTTTTTGAAAAATAATAGGAGAAATTTATGACAAAAAATACAGATTACACTCCGCCGAAAATTTGGCAGTGGGACAAGACGCGTGATGATGGCAATCGCTTTGCCAAAATCAATCGGCCAATAGCGGGCGCCACCCATGAGAAGGAATTGCCAATCGGCAAGCACCCGCTACAACTTTATTCGTTGGGCACCCCCAATGGGGTCAAAGTGACTATTATGCTGGAAGAGCTGTTGGCACTTGGCCATAAGGGGGCTGAATATGATGCGTGGCTTATCAATATTGGCGAGGGTGAACAATTTGGTAGCGGCTTTGTTGCGGTTAACCCAAATTCCAACATTCCCGCGATGATGGATAGAAGCGGCGATAAGCCTATACGCGTATTTGAGTCGGCGGCTATATTGGTGCATTTGGCGGAAAAATTTGATGCTTTTTTGCCGTCCACACAGCCAGCGCGCAGCGCATGTTTGTCTTGGCTTTTTTGGCAGATGGGCAGTGCGCCCTATTTGGGCGGTGGCTTTGGGCATTTTTATGCCTACGCGCCTTTTCCTATTGAATATGCCATTAACCGCTTTGCGATGGAAGTAAAACGCCAGCTTGATGTGTTGGATAGGCATTTGGCCGATAATGAATATATGATTGGCGATGATTATAGCATTGCCGATATGGCCATTTATCCATGGTATGGCGGCTTGGCCAAAGGGTTACTTTATGATTCGGCAGAGTTTTTGCAGGTGCAAGACTATAAACATGTTAATCGCTGGGCGGACGCGCTTTCAGCCCGCCCTGCGGTTAAACGCGGGCGCGTTGTCAATCGGGCATGGGGCGATGTCAATTTGCCCGAACGCCACGATGCCAGCGATTTTGACGCATTGGAACTTTAGGGTTTAGTCAATTTCCAGCCAGCCGATATTTTTGTCGCTACGCCGATAAACCAGACTCATCTGGTTTTTGGCGGCATTGCGAAATAGCACAAAATCGGTGTCGCCAAACTCTAGCTGCATCACCGCATCGCTAACGCTTAGGCGCGGAATGGGGCGGTCATTTTCAGCAATAATAATGGGCGTAAATTCTTCTGGCAATTCCGCCTCATCATGCTGGCCAATTTCTGGCTCAAAGATTCTTTCAGCCGCCATTGGCAAATTATCAGCCAGTTTTTGCTGGTCGTGATGGTTTTTCAGTCGCCTTTTATAACGGCGCAACTGTTTTTCAATTTTGGCCACTGAGAGGTCAAAACAATGATAAATATCGGCGGCTTGGCCAGTTGCTTGTAAATATAATCCGCTATCAAGGTGCAGGGCGCAGGCGGTTTCAAATTCATGCCCTTGTTTAGAAAAAGTGATTGATATATCAGCCGACCTTTCAAAATATTTGCCGACTGTCTCGGTAAGGCGTTGTTCAACATGGTCACGCAACGCACTGCCTGTATCTATATGTCGTCCAGAGATATTGATATTCATGTTTTTCCTTTCTGTTTCTTTCATTATGTTTATTTATGCAAAATAGTGCCGTAGAAATGTTGTTAAGTCCAGCATTAGATAAGCGAAAAGCCATCGCCCAGATAAAGGGCGCGCACCTGTTCATCATTGATAATTTCATTGGTGGAGCCTTCCATCAATATCTGCCCATCATGGATAATAATGGCGTGGTCAATAACGCCAAGTGCTTCGCGCACATTATGATCGGTTATCAACACCCCAATTCCGCGTTGTGTAAGCTGGCTTATCAAATGGTGTATGTCGCCAATGGCGATGGGGTCAACGCCAGCAAATGGCTCATCAAGCAAAATAAAAGATGGATTAGAGGCCAGTGCCCGCGCAATCTCTACCCGCCGCCTTTCGCCGCCTGATAAGGTGCGCGCCGCAACATGGCGCAAATGGCCAATGGAAAAATCTTCCAGCAAATTATTAAGCTTTTCTTCGCGCAGATTGGCATCAGGCTCAACGGCTTGTAAAATCGCCATAATGTTTTGTGCCACATTTAGCCCCCGAAAAACCGAAGCCTCCTGCGGCAAATAACCCAAGCCCAACCGCGCCCTGCGATACATCGGCAAATCTGATACATTATGCCCATCAATAAATATCTGGCCGCTATCGGGGCGCACCAAACCCGTCATCATATAAAAAGTGGTGGTTTTGCCCGCGCCGTTTGGCCCCAAAAGCCCAATGGCTTGATGGCGGTTAAGCTGCAGTGACACATTTTTTACCACCTGCCGCCCGCTATATGTTTTTGACAAATTAACCGCCCGCAGGCCATTTTCATCTGATTGGGAATTTTCACTCATCAATTATATATTATCAGGCTCGCGCCAGCTAAAGCCAGAAAAATCACCCTAAATTATGGGGTTAATTTTATGCGTGAGCGCGTTTTTTTATCTTGTTTATTGTCCCCACTTAAAAAATATTGCCCAGTTTTCATGTCAATTATCAGTTTTTGGCCAGTAAATTTTTGCCCGCGCCCGGTTTCGGTGTGCTGGTTTAGGCGCACATCACCCTGCATGATTATTTCTTCCGCCACAATATCATAAGTCGCCTGTGCTGCCCACGCTTCAGTGGCGGGCGTGGTGGCTTGCGTCGGTTTTTGTTTTAATGTAAGGCGCATATCGGTAAAATGGTAAAGCTGGGCGGTTTCTTCAAATTGCATACTCTGCGCCCAAATACGCGCCTGTGGGGTTTGTATGGTTAGCTTTTCTTGGGTGGTGGCTATGCGCGTGGCAAGGTTAACTTCAAGGCTTTGAAAATACCCTTGTCGCCCTTGCTGGTCGGCCAGTTGCACATTGCCTTTTAAGATGAGCAAATTATTTTGATGGTCAAAAATGCCAGTTTGTGCCGATAGAGCAAGGGGGTTGGTGGCATCGTCTAGCCGCGCTGTTAAGTCAATAAGTGTT
This sequence comes from Parvibaculales bacterium, assembly GCA_051010295.1. Lineage (GTDB taxonomy): Bacteria > Pseudomonadota > Alphaproteobacteria > RS24 > RS24 > JBPCVS01. The sequence continues at coordinate 8,156 of JBPCVS010000184.1, forward strand.
GTTTGTGTGCTATTGTGGTTGGTGCGGTGGGCTTGGCGCACCGCAATATGATATTTACGATTATTCGCACTTTTGCCGTCAAATGTGGCATTGATTATTGTAATGCCGCCATCTTGTTGTTGTATAGAAGCAATAGAAATTGCGGGTGGCGAATCAAGGCGTATCAACAGAAAAATAAAGCCACCCAAAATGAATAATGCGGCAAGCAACAAGCCGCGTCTGAGCCAGATGATGGTTTGTGTGCGTTTGTGTGGTGCTGTCGCCATATCATATTTTAAGCTTAGTGCGCAAAAATATCCATATCATCAAAGCCAGATAAATCCATCGCGCTGCGGACAAGCGAAAATTCAAAACAGGCCTGCGCCATTGTTGCGCGATTTTCGCGCTCAAGCATGGCTTCTAAATGTTTCTTTAAGGCATGCAAATGCAACACATCGGCGGCGGCATAGTCTAATTGTGCGTCACTGAGCTGGCTTGCGCCCCAATCGGAGCTTTGTTGCGCTTTTGACAAATCAATATCCAGCAATTCGCGGCACAAATCTTTCAGCCCGTGCTTGTCGGTATAGGTGCGCACCAATTTGGAGGCTATTTTGGTACACCAAAGAGGCGCGGCATGCACATTGAGATAATGGGCGATTGTGGCCAAATCAAACCGCGCATAATGAAAAATTTTGACAATAGAGCGGTCGGCCAGCAAGGCTTTCAAATTGGGCGCATCATAATTTTGGCCATCAAATTGAACAATATGTGCCGTGCCATCGCCTGCCGATAATTGCACAAGGCACAAGCGGTCGCGCATAGGTTTTAGCCCCAATGTTTCGGTATCAATAGCAATAGAGCCAGAAAAATTTAACCCATCAGGCAAATCATTTTTGTGTAGATGAATAGTCATAGGTAATTCCTTAATTTAATCTCATATATTATGCCCTATGGTGCTCAGGAGAAGACTCGAACTTCCACGCCCATAAGGGCACTAGCACCTGAAGCTAGCGCGTCTACCAATTCCGCCACCTGAGCTTTTGGGGCTTTTGGGTTTTCGTTTCGTTTAGGCTTCTAAAGGGTGCTTGTCAACTAGGCTGATTTTCTGCGTGACCATTGCCGCCCCATGTTTTATGAAAGGATGTTTAGATTTTCAACCCACAGGCAAAAAATTGATAAATGAAACGGATAAAATTCTGGTTTTAGGCGGGTCTGGTTTTATCGGTCGCCATATTGTGCGGCGGCTGGCAAAAACAAAGGCACAAATTGTGGTGGGCATACGCCATCCCAATAAGGCGTTATTTTTGAAAAATGCTGGGCGGGTCGGCCAAGTGCAAATTATCCAGACCAATATCACCCAGCCGCATAATCTGTCGGAATTATTTGCTGGCGTAACGGGGGTGGTAAATTGTGTTGGTATTCTTTATGAAACCCGCCAGCAGAAATTTATGCCCATACAAGCACAAGGCGCGGCACAGCTGGCACAACAGGCCGCCCAATGTGGCATTAAGAAATTTGTGCATATTTCGGCATTGGGCGCAGATGCACAAAGCCCCGCACTCTATGCCCAAAGCAAAGCAGAAGGAGAGCGCGGGGTGCGCCAAGCCATTGCATCGGCACATATATTGCGGCCTTCATTGGTGATTGGGCCAGAAGATGATTTTTTTAACCGCTTTGCGGCACTGGCACTCATAAGCCCTGTTTTGCCGCTTATTGGCGATGGCACAACCCGCTATCAGCCCGTTGCGGTGTTTGATGTGGCAGAGGCAGTTTTTACCTGCCTCAATGATGAAGCAAATAGCATTAAGGCAGGTATTTATGAGCTAGGCGGGCCGCAAATCTATAGTTTCAAAGAATTGATGATGTTGCTATTGGCACAAATTAACCGCCCACGCTTGCTTGTGCCAATGCCGTTTTTTGTGGCGCGCTTGATTGCGGCTTTCGCGCAATTTATGCCCAAGCCATTATTAACGCCCGACCAAGTAAAATTATTGCAAAGCGATAATGTGGTGGGCGCACAGGCGGCCAAATTTGACGCATTAGGCATTAGCCCACAACCCATTGAGGCGGTGTTGCCAACTTATCTGAAGCGGTTTCGCCCACCGCAAAAGCCGCGCTAAAATAAAATTAGCAAGCCAATCCCAAGCATGATTCGGTAAATAATAAAGGGCGTGAGACTCATTTTTTGCATCATTTTTATAAAAAGATGAATTGTAATGAGTGCCACCAATGCCGCCAGCCCCGCCCCGATAAGCATGGCCGATAACGCTGTTTCATCGCCTTTTTGTAATAAATCAAACAAGGCGGCCAGCGCAAAAGCAGCAATTACCGGTATGGATAGCAGCATAGAAAAACGCGCCGCCGCGAAGCGATTAAAGCCCAAAGCGCGTGCCGCCATAATGGTAACTCCCGCACGGCTGGCACCGGGAATAAGGGCAAGAATTTGTGCCAAGCCAATCAGCAATGCTGGATAGGCTTTCATATTTTGAATAGATTGAGTGTGCGCGCCATATCGGTCGGCCAACCAAAGCGGTAGCGCGAAAATGATATTCGCCCAAGCGACAATTTGTGCGGTGCGTAAAATGTCTATTTTGCCGCTTGCCATAAGAATTGCCCCCGCGCATAAAACAGGCAAGCTGGCGATAATCAGATAGAGGGCGGCATTATTTTGTGGATTATTGCCGATGCTATGAGGGTGCAAAATAAGGTTAAAACCGCCCCGCATGAGTGCGCCAACATCGCGGCGAAAATAAATTATCACGGCCAGCAAAGTGCCAGCATGCAAAGCGACATCCATGCCCACGCCTGCATCGGGCAGGGGGGTTAGCGCGTGCAATAAATTAAGATGGCCGCTTGAGCTGACTGGCACAAACTCTGTTGCCCCTTGCACCAGTGCCAAAATCAATAAATGCTCAAACCCCATATATTTTTCCTATTTTTGGCCATATTAGGCCGTTTGTGCCAAAATTGCGACCTGCTTAAATTAGTCGGTTTTGGGGGTTATGCAAGTTTAGTGTTGGGAAAGCACTTGCCCGACTGCAGGTGTCATCGTAATTTGAATTATGGCCACTTTGTTTCACCAGCCCGTTTGTCCTTTTTCGCGCAAAATCCGTTTGATGTTGCTGGAAAAGAAATTTGCCGTTGAATATGTTGAGGAGCGGCCATGGGAAAGGCGGCTGGATTTTCTTATGCTTAATCCATCGGGTGAGGTGCCTGTATTGGTGGGTGATGGTGGCACGATTGCTGGACATTACGCCATTGCTGAATGGCTGGAGGAAAAAGGCGGTGCCACCCCGCTTTTGCCGAGCGGTCGTTTGTTGCGTGCCGAGGCGCGCCGCCTGACGGCATGGTTTGATGATAAATTTTATAGCGAAGTGGATAGGCTGGTGATTTATGAAAAAATTGATCGCCGTTTTATTGGGGCCGAAGATGGCGGCGGTGGGCCAGATATGGAAACGGTGCGGATTGGGTTGCATAATCTCAATTTGCATTTGGAATATATCACCTATTTGCTGGCCAGCCGCGACTGGCTGGCTGGCACACAAATGAGCATTGCTGATTTGACGGCGGCGGCGCATTTATCTTGCCTTGATTATATTGGTGATGTGGCGTGGAAGGGCTGGCCTGCGGTGCGCGACTGGTATGCCAAGCTGAAATCGCGCCCTAGTTTTCGCCCACTTTTGGCCGACCATGTGGCGGGTATGCGGCCACCGCCCCATTATACTGATTTGGATTTTTAAGCTATGCTATCTGCCAATATAGCCACCAATATAAAGGCTGATTTTGTGGCACGTGCCGCCCAAGAAGGTTTTGCTCTGTGCCGCATTACCCGCCCCGATGCCATTGCCGATGCCGCGCCGCGTTTGCATAATTTTATTGCCCAAAATTATCATGGTGATATGGGCTGGATGGCCGATAATATAAACCGCCGTGCCGACCCGAAAAATTTATGGCCGCAAGCGCGAAGCGTCATTATGCTAGGGCTGAATTATGCCCCACCGCATAACCCGCTTGCCCATCTCAAACATAGCCAAAAAGGGTTAATCTCGGTTTATGCCCAACGCCGCGATTATCATAATGTAATTAAGAAAAAACTGCGCCGCTTAACGCGCTGGCTGGTTGAGACAGCCACGATTGAGGGCGCAAATGTTGAAGCTAAATTATTTGTTGATACCGCGCCGATTATGGAAAAGCCATTGGCACAAGCCGCCGGGCTGGGCTGGCAAGGCAAGCACACCAATTTGCTGGCGCGGGGGCATGGTAATTGGTTGTTCTTGGGCAGTGTTTTTACCACTTTGGAATTGCCCATTGATGCACCAGAAAGCGACCATTGTGGCAGTTGTTCGGCTTGTCTTGATATTTGCCCCACCAAAGCCTTTCCGTCCCCCTATCAGTTGGATGCGCGGCGGTGTATTTCTTATCTGACGATTGAACATAAAGGGGTGATTGACCGCGAATTTCGTCATGCTATCGGCAATCGCATTTATGGGTGCGATGATTGTTTGGCCATTTGTCCGTGGAATAAATTTGCCCACCAATCGCATGAAACGACACTCGCTTTGCGCGAAGAATTGTGCCTACCCTTGCTGGTTGAGCTGGTGCAATTAGATGAGGTGGCGTTTCGTGCGCGGTTTGCTGGATTGCCGATTAAGCGCACTGGGCGCGACCGTTTTATCCGCAATGTTTTGATTGCAATGGGCAATGCCAATAATGCGGGCGATGGGGTTGATGCGGCTTTTTTGGCGGCCATTAAAGCGCGGCTTAATGATGAGGCGGGGGTGGTGCGCGGCATGGCGGTATGGGCATTGGCGCAACATGATTTGCCATATATGCAAAGCATAGCCGCCCACGCGCTGGCTAAAGAACAAGATTCTCAGGTGCGTGCTGAATGGCAGGCTATAAAGGATGATGATAATGCGGGATAAAAATTTTATATTTTTTGGTTTCGGCTTTTGTGCTGAATTTCTTGCGCCCCTATTGCATAATGATGGTTGGCATATTGTGGCCACTTATCGGGCTGGCCGCGATGGTGGCACGGATGATAAGGCCAGCTTGCTGAAAAAACAAGGCATCACACCACTGGCTTTTGATAATTTTTCGGCTGATAATTTGGCGCATATCACGCATGGATTGGTTTCAATTCCACCTGATGAAAATGGTGATGTGGTTCTCAAAAAATTTGCGCCAATGTTGCAAGGCAGCGCGCTTAAATGGTTGGGCTATCTGTCCACCACTGCCGTATATGGCGACCATGCGGGGGCGTGGATTGATGAAGACACGCCTATTGGAAAATTGAGTGCGCGTGGCCGCCGCCGTGCGCAAGCGGAAGCCGATTGGCTGGATTTTGGCGCACAATATGGCGTTGGCGTTAATTTGTTTCGTCTGGCTGGAATTTATGGGCCAAATCGCAATCAGTTGCGGGCTGTTAAAAATGGCACAGCACGGCGCATCATTAAATCGGAGCAGGTGTTTTCGCGGATTCATGTGCGCGATATTGCCGCTATTTTGCAGGCAGCAATAAAAGCCTCTTCTCATAAGGGCGGGCATAAAGCAGGCGCAGGGCGGGCTTATTCGGTATGTGATGATGAACCCGCACCGCCGCAAGATGTGGTGGCGTTTGCCGCCCATTTGTTGGGGGTGGCCGCACCGCCAGAAATTGCTTTTGAAAAAGCCGAATTATCGGCAATGGCGCGGGGTTTTTATGACGAAAATAAACGCATCAAAAACACCCGCATCAAAACTGAGCTTGGGGTTGCGCTGGCTTATCCAACTTATAGAGAAGGGTTGCGCGCCCTATTTGCGGATAAAATGTTTTAGCGCATAGTTTCAGTCAGTGCTTCAATCAGCCCGATAAGGCGGGCGATTTCATGGGGTTCGGATAGGCGGTGGTCGCTATTTTTCATAAAATGGAGTTCAACATCATGGCTGGTTAGTTTTTCGGCCAATTCCAGCGATAATTGCCATGGCACAGCATCATCGCGCTGGCCGTGCAAAATCCGCACCGGAATATCCACTGCGATTTTATTGTGCAACAGCAAATGGGTGCGCCCATCTTCAATCAAATTATGGGTGATTGGATAGCCTTCTGGATCATATTTTGATGGGTCATAAATCAATCCCTCTTGTTGCAATTTAGCCCGCGCTTTTTGTGAAAATCGTTCCCACATCAGCCTTTGTGTCATGTCAATAGCAGGTGCAATCAGCACCAATGCCGCCACCCGCTCTGGCCTATCCAGCGCGGCCATAACAGCCAGCCAGCCGCCAAAGCTAGAGCCGATAAGTATTTGTTGCCCCTGTGTTAATTTGTCCAAAATATGCGGTATATCCCCCCGCCAATGGCTGATTGTGCCATCGGTAAATTCACCGCTAGATTGCCCATGCCCAAAATAATCAAAACGAACATAATCGCGGCTCTTTTTATCCGCCCAATCGGCCAGCGCGGCGGCTTTGGTACCAGTCATATCCGAGCGGAAACCGCCACAAAAAATAATGCCATTCTTATTATTTTTATTAGCGGTGCCTGCTTGTTGCATATAGGCAATTTTTTGTGCGCCAAGTGATGTATCGGGGCGGGGTAGATATTTCAAAGACATGGTAAATTTCCCAAATTGTTAAAAATCATCTATAGATTGCATCATAGGGCTGGCCGTTGCAATGCACAAACCAGCGACAAAATGAGGATAGGCTATGCCAGAATTTGTGCCAGAATCTATTGATTTAAGCGGGCGTGCCGTGTTGCAGGTCATACCCTCATTGGAGGGCGGCGGCGCAGAAACCACCACTCTTGAAATAACCGAAGCATTGGTGGCCGCCAATGCCCGCGCTTTGGTGGCTAGTCAAGGTGGCGCATTAGCATCGCGCATTGAAGCATTGGGGGGTGAGGTTTTTTTGTTACCAGTGGCGCGCAAAAACCCGTTCATTATGTGGCGCAATGTGTATCATCTGGCCGCCCTTATTGGCCGCGAGCAGGTTGACATTATTCATGCACATTCGCGTGCGCCAGCTTGGTCTAGCCTGTTTGCGGCGCGGCAATGTTCTATTCCCTATTTGGCGACTTATCATGGGCTGGTGCATGATAAGCCGCCGCTTAAAGTGTTGTATAATTCGGTTTTAACACGCGGTGCGGCGGTGATTGCCAATTCGCATTATACGGCCAAGCGCATTGCCGCCATTCACAAAACCCCGCCCGAAAATATCAAGCCCATTGCATTCGGCTGCGATGTGGGAAAGCTGAACCGCGCCCAATGGAGTGCGCAACAAATGCTTGCGCAACGTCAACAATGGGGTTTTGCGGAAGATGATTTTGTCATTATTTGTCCGGCGCGGCTCACCGCCATTAAAGGCCAGCATGTGTTGATTGAAGCACTGGCGCGGCTGGCCAGCCCGATAAAACCCAAATTGGTATTTTGTGGCGGGGCAAAGCCGCGCAGTGATTATATGGTGCGGCTCAAACAGCTTGTTGAAAAATATGGCTTGGCAAAGCGGGTGCATTTTGCCGGCCATGTCAATAATATGGCATTGGCTTATGCGGCCAGTGATTTGGCAGTCGCGCCCTCCATTCGCCCCGAGCCGTTTGGCCTCACAATCATTGAAGCCAGTGCCAGTGGGCTGCCAGTGATGGCCAGCGATGCGGGTGGTTTTAAGGAAACCATTGTTACAGATAAGGGGGAGGCGGGTGCAACGGGCTGGCTGGTGCAACCTGATGATGCGGTGCAACTGGCGGCTTGTTTGGATACGGCACTGGCTTTGCGCCCCACGCAATTACACCAGCTTGGCGAAAATGGCCGCGCTTTTGTTGGCCAAAATTTTACCCGTGCGCGTATGTGTGCCGAAACATTGGCAGTTTATGGTGAAATTTTGGCGCAACGGAAAGCACAATGAAGCGGGCTGTTGTTGAACCCGGTGGCGTTTTGCTGATTGCGATGGGTTTGTCTGCCAGCAAATTGGCGGCTTTTTCGGCGCATTATTATTCCCAAGCACCATCATCACTCACTATTTTAATTGAGGCCGACCAGCAAGGCATGGTGTTTCAAAGTGATGAAATTTGGGTTTTTGGGGCGGGCCTCGGTAATTTTCTGGCACTTATTCGCCGCATAAGCTGGCGGCGTTTTGACCTGATTATTTGTCCGCATGCGGCTAAAAATGGTTGGTTATGGCACTTTGTTTGGCCACGCCCACCGCGCATAAAACCCGTTTTAGAGGGCAAAAAACCGCGCTTAACATAATTTGACTTCATATAGATTTCACTTTGCCTGTTGACTTCCCTGTATTCTGGCCTAAACCTGTCTGCTAAATTTGTTTGGCAAAACCCCGTAAAGGTGTTTTACATATTGTTAGCATAGAGGAGCAAAACGATAATACGTCGACCAACCGCCGCACCGCCATCCCGTCATGGGCCGCGTGTAAATAGTCAAATTACTTCAGCAAAAGTTCTTGTCATTGCAAATGACGGAGAGAAATTGGGCGTTATTGACCTTGATAGCGCGCTGGCTATGGCCGAAGAAAGAGGGCTTGACCTTGTTGAAGTGTCGCCCAATGCCGACCCGCCTGTGTGCAAAATTATTGATTATGGCAAGCTGAAATATCAAGAGCAGAAAAAAGCCAGCGAAGCGCGCAAACGCCAAAAAACGGTGGATGTGAAAGAAATTAAAATGCGCCCCAATATTGATACCCATGATTATGATGTGAAAATGCGCGCCGTCATACGTTTTATTGATGAGGGTGATAAGGTGAAAGTCACTATGCGGTTTCGTGGGCGCGAAATGGCGCACCAAAATCTTGGTATGGATTTGTTGGAGCGCGTGTCCAGCCAAGTTGAAGAAATTGCCAAAGTTGAGGCTATGCCAAAACTAGAAGGGCGGCAAATGACAATGGTGCTTGCCCCTAAATAAGCCTCTAAATAATCCCCTAAATGAGCCCCTAAATAATCATTGCATCGGGGCGGTCGGTAATAATGGTGGCAACCCCTAATTGTTCAAGCTTTTCTTTGTCATCGCGTTGATTAACCGTCCATGCCGAAACTTCCAACCCCAATTTTTGGGCGTGTGCCATCATATCTGGCGTTATATCGCGCCAATAGGCAAACCAATTACGCGCCCCCGCCTCAGCCATAGCGCACAGCACTTTTTCACCATGTGTAAGACTATGTGTCGCATTATTATAATTGCGCCAATCATGCTTGCCCCACCAAACCGCGCCATTGGCGGAGGCGCGGCGAATCTTGGCCTGCATATTATTTGGTTTATCATTGTCAGCACTGGCATGATTGGGGTCAGTTGTGGCAAAGCTTAATGTCGTATAGGCATGGGCGATATGCGGCAAAATGGCGCGAATATGTGCAATGGCACGCCAGTCAAAAGAAATAATATGGCATTGCTCAACCAGTTTTGATTTTTCAATTTCGCGGGCAAAAATTTGCGCCAATCGTGCGACTGCATCTTCATCTTCATCCATTGCCGTTTTAAGCTCGGCATAAAGGCGAAAATCAGGCGGTGCATGGTCGCGCACCAACGCACATAAAGCGGCAAATTCGGGTATTTTTTCGCCATCAATGGGCTGTTGATTGGCACGTTGTTGACCATAGGGGCTGGCTGGGTTGAGGCGGCCAACATCATAGAGTTTAAGCGTGTCATAGGTGAGGTCGGCAATTTTGGGGGTTGGGGGTGTAAGATAAACCCCATCGCGGCGGGTGGCATCGGCTTTGAGGTGCGTATCATGGTGAATAATGAGTTTTTCATCCGCGCTAAGTTGCAGGTCAAACTCAATGCCATCAACGCCCAGCTTTATGGCGCGGGCAAAAGCAGCCAATGTGTTTTCTGGCCATAAATTGGCCGCGCCGCGATGGGCAATAATGCGTGCTGTCATGTCGCGTTCCTCAAATCTTGGTAAAAGCCTATAGAATACTTGCATTTTGCTCAAAGTTGCGTATAACACGGCCACTTCTAGGCTGAAAGCAGACGCAAAATGTGTTATAGCTGATTGGCGCGAAGAAGAACATTAAAAGCATATTAAAAGACGCGCAGTGATGAAACTAATGATGAACAGCCTATCTGGAGGGAAGTATAATGCCCAAATTAAAGACGAAAAGCGGTGCTAAAAAACGTTTTAAGTTAACAGCATCAGGCAAAGTGCGGGCTGGCCAGACGGGCAAGCGGCACGGCATGATTAAACGTTCCAACAAACATAATCGTAACCAGCGCGGCACAACTATTTTGTCATCGCAAGACGCGACTATTGTAAAAAAATATATGCCGAACGGCTAGGGAGACACTATCATGTCACGTGTAAAACGCGGCGTTACATCGCATGCGCGCCATAAAAAAATTCTTGCACAGGCCAAAGGCTATTATGGGCGGCGCAAAAACACCATTCGGGTGGCCAAACAAGCCGTCACTAAAGCCGGGCAATATGCCTATCGTGACCGCAAGGCACGCAAGCGCAGCTTTCGCGCTTTGTGGATTGTGCGTATCAATGCTGCCAGCCGTAATCATGGGCTTACCTATGGTCGCTTGATTGATGGTCTCAACAAAGCAGGCATTGGGATTGACCGCAAAATGCTGGCTGATTTGGCGGTGCGCGAGCCAACCGCTTTTGAGGCATTGGTTGACCAAGCGCGTATGGCTCTTAAATAATAGTAGCCTTAAATAATAATCATTTGTTTGTTTTGACAGGCAAACAAACAAGCCTATAAATTATTTATGATGAGCAAAGACGAAACGCAACAGCTTGAAAGTGAATGGCTGGCCGCGATTGCGGAGGCGGCAGATTTGGCGGCACTGGAAGCGGTGCGCGTGGCGGCTTTGGGCAAAAAAGGCGCAATCTCTGTTTTGTTAAAAACATTGGGCGATATGAGTGTGGATGAACGCCAAGCCAAAGGCCAAATTTTCAATCAATTACGCGACCGCATAAGCCAAGCCATTATAGCCCGCAAAATTGAATTGGAAAATTTGGACATGGCGGCGCGTTTGGCACAAGAAAAACGCGATGTCACTTTGCCGCTTGAGCCCGACCCGCTTATGGGTGGGCGATTGCATCCAGTCTCGCAGGTGAGCGAGGAGCTTATCGCCATTTTTGCAGATATGGGTTTTGATATTGCTGAAGGGCCTGATATTGAGAGCGAATTTTACAATTTTACCGCCCTCAATATCCCCGAAGCCCACCCTGCGCGGCAAATGCACGACACATTTTATCTCAAGCCCAATAAAGCGGGTGAGCGTTTATTATTGCGCACCCATACCAGCCCCGTGCAGGTGCGGGCAATGGAAGCGGGTGACAAAAAGCCGCCTTTTCGGTTTATCGCGCCCGGCCGCACCTATCGTTGCGATAATGACCAGACGCATACGCCCATGTTTCACCAGATTGAAGGTTTGATGATTGATGACACAACCCATATGGGGCATTTGAAATGGGTGTTGCAAAATTTTCTGGCGGCGTTTTTTGAGGTGGATGAACTGGCCATAAGATTGCGCCCAAGCTATTTTCCTTTCACCGAGCCGAGTATGGAAGTTGATTTGCGCTGCCAACACAAAGATGGGCGCATTATTGTTGGCACTGGCGATGATTGGCTAGAAGTGGGCGGAAGCGGCATGGTGCACCCCGAAGTGTTGCGCCATGTGGGGCTGGATGGGGATAAATATCGCGGCTTTGCTTTTGGTATGGGGATTGACCGACTGGCGATGCTTAAATATGGCATGCCAGATTTGCGCAGCTTTTTTGATGCCGATTTGCGCTGGCTCAAACATTATGGCTTTGTGCCGTTCAATCGGCCAGATTTGGCAAGCGGCTTGTCAAATGGCGAAATTATCGGCCAATAATCGCCAGTGGAAAAACAAGCGGGAAAATAGATGAAATTCACACTATCATGGTTGCAAGAGCATTTGGAAAGTGATGCGTCGTTGGCTGATATTGCTGACAAGCTGACTTCGCTAGGGCTGGATGTTGAAGAGCTGGTTGACCCCGCCACGCAATTTGCCAATTTTGAAGTGGCAGAAATTATCGCCCTCGCACCGCACCCCGATGCCGATAAGTTGCAGCTCTGCACGGTTAAAACAAGTGCGGGCGAGCAGCAATTAGTGTGTGGCGCGCCCAATGTGCGGGTTGGGCTAAAAGGCATTTTAGCCCAACAAGGCGCGATTATTCCAGCCACTGGGCAGGCCCTCAAAAAAGCAAAAATTCGCGGTGTTGAAAGCAATGGCATGTTGTGTTCACCCGCCGAATTGCAATTATCCGATGAGCATGATGGCATTATTGAGTTGGACGATGACGCACCCATAGGCGGCGCGGTGGCCAGTGTGTTGGGGCGCGATGACCCGATGATTAAAATTGCGGTAACGCCTAACCGCGCCGATTGTTTGGGGGTGCGCGGCATTGCGCGTGATTTGGCGGCGAGTGGGCTTGGCCGCTTGCGCCCCCGCAAAATTGCGCCACGCCCTGAAGCGACTGATGGCGCGGCTGATGGCGCGGCGGGCCGCCAATTAGCGGTGCAGAGTGAAAGCTGTCCTTATTTTACGGCTTGCATTATTGAAAATGTGACAAATTGCGCCAGCCCCGATTGGCTGCAACAAAGGTTACGCGCTATTGGGCTTAATCCTGTGAGTGCGCTGGTGGATATAACCAATTATATTGCCTATGATTGCGGCCAGCCCATGCATGTATATGATGGCGATAAATTAAACGGCGCGGTGGTGGCGCGTATGGCCAAACAGGGCGAAAAATTTACCGCCCTTGATGGCAATGAATATGAATTGATGGCCGAAGATTGCGTGATTGCCGATGAGGTTGGCGTGTTGGGCTTGGGTGGTGTGATGGGCGGGCTTGCCAGCGGCAGCCGCGATGATACCAAAAATATCTTTGTTGAATGTGCGTGGTTTGCGCCCGTGCCAATCGCTTTATCAGGTCGCCGCCATAATATTGAAAGCGATGCGCGTTATCGCTATGAGCGCGGGGTTGACCCGCAAGGTGTGGATGATGCGCTGGCGTTGGCCGTGCAAATGATGACCGATATTTGTGGTGGCACAATTAAAGCCCGCCTCGTGGCTGGCCAGCCGCCTGCGCCCGCCAAAGCCATTGCTTTTGACCCAAAACTTGTTGCGCAGTTGGGCGGCCTCACATTGGCGGATGATAAAAAGCAAGAAATTTTGGAGGCTCTTGGTTTTGAAGTGGAAGGCTTTGCCGATGAAGCGGGGGAAATCTGGCAGGTGTGCGCCCCAAGCTGGCGGCAAGATATTGCTGGCGCACCCGATTTGGTGGAGGAAATTGCGCGGCTTTATGGGCTGGATAATTTGCCCGCTGTGCCTTTACCTCCGCGCCATGCGGTAACCCGCTCGGTTTTGACACTGGCACAACGCCGCACCAGCCTGATGCGCCGCGCTTTGGCGGGGCGGGGGCTTGTAGAGGCCGTCACTTGGTCATTTATTGGCCAAGCCGAAGCTGATTTATTTGGTGTGGCGGAGGGGTTGGAATTAGAAAATCCAATTTCATCAGAACTTACCACCATGCGCCCGTCCTTATTGCCAAACCTATTGATGGCTGTGTTGCGCAATGTTGACAGGGGGTTCAATGATGTTGCGCTATTTGAATTGGGGCATGAATTTTTGGCCGCCACACCCGGCGCGCAAAGGCTGGCCGCCAGTGGCGTGCGGCGGGGCAATATGCGCCCGCGCCATTGGCAAGGCGCGGCCAAGCCCGTTACGGCTTTTGATGTGCGCGCCGATGCCCAAGCCGCGTTGGCCATGTGCGGGGTTGACCCTGCTTCATTGCGTATTATGCCGCTTGAAGGCCGCATTTATCATCCCGGACGCGCTGGCTTGCTGGTGCGCGACCCCAAACACCCATTGGCCGCTTTTGGTGAGTTACATCCGTCTATCATCAACCATTTTGGCCTAGCGG